>DASUIJ010000442.1:0-8815 GCA_036279815.1 Phenylobacterium sp.
GAGCCTGGGCCTGGAGCAGGGCCGCCTGGGTGATCGGCGCGCCGAAGGACGCGGCGCCCGCCCCGCCGGCCACCATCAGTCCGGCGTCGATCCCCACCCGGGCGGCCAGGGGCGGCGCGCTCCGCGTCGCCAGGCCCGGCGCCATCTCGACGATGGCCAGTCCGGCGCGGACGGCCCGGTAGGCGTCGTCCTCCTGGGTGCGGTCGACGCCGAACATGCCGATCAGCGCGTCCCCCGGCTGGGCCTCGGCGTAGCCCCCGTACTGGGCGACGATCTGGACCGCCAGCGCCTGGAACCTGACGACGATCTCGCGCCAGTCCTCCGGATCGAGGTCGGGGTCCGCCCCGGTCATGTCCGAGATCGTGGCGTTGAGGACGGCGACCTGGCGACGTTCGGCCTGCTGCTCGGGGTCGCGGACGGACGCCGGGGGGTCGCGCGGCGCCGGCGCGGCGGGCGCGCGCGCCATCATCAGCCGCAGATCGTCGACGAACCCGCACCACGCCTTGTCCGCGGGGTCGCCGGTCCAGTGGGTGAGGTCGGTCGTGTGGGTCAGCTCGAAGATGATCGGCCTCTTGCACGGCTCGATCATCACCGGCGCCAGGGTTCCGTTCACATCGGCCTGGGTCGCCTCGGCCCGGACCCAGCGGGATTCCACCGACCGGGGCGACCAGAGCACGATGACGGCGCGAGCCGCGGACAGCGCGCGCTCGATGACCATGTCGAAGACCTCGCCGGAGCGCAGCGCCACGTCCCACCAGACGTCCAGCCCCTCATGCGCGAGCGCCTCGGCGAACTGGCGCGCGATCGCCCGGTCCTCACGGCTGTACGAGATGAAAACGTCCGGCATGGGCGCCCCAGTTCGAACCGCAGCGAACGCGCCGTCACGCCCTGCGGATTCCATCCGGCCCTTTGCGCTCGCGGGCGCAGGCGGCCCGACGAGCGAACGCGAGCTCTACACGCCACACGATTAGGACTTTTCGACGCCTGCGCAATCCCGTCCCGCTCCCCAGGAGTTGCAATTTCCAGAAATCTCCGCTCCGGTAAACGCCAGCGTACTGAAGCGCCACAATACAAGGACGCCATTCGATGCCCTACGCTCAGGTGCAGTCCTTAACTTCCCTAAACATCTACTATGAGGACACTGGCGGCGACGGCCCGGTGATTGTCTTTTCACATGGCTTCCTGATGGACCGGACCATGTTCGCGCCGCAGCTCGAGGTCCTTCAAGGTCAATACCGCTGCATCACCTGGGACCAGCGCGGTCACGGACTGACGGCGGGAAACCGGCTTTCGCCGTTCGATTTCTACGATTCGGCGAATGACCTGTCCGGACTGCTCGACGTCCTGGGCGTCAAGAGCGCCATTCTGGTCGGCATGTCCCAGGGCGGGTTCCTGACGCTTCGCTGCGCCCTGACCAATCCGGACGCGGCCTCGGCCCTGGTGCTGATCGACACCGAGGCCGGGGTGATGACCCCGGACCAGATCACGGCCAACGAGGGCATGCTGGAACAGTGGATCAAGTCGGGCTTCAGCGAGGCGCTTGGCGAGGCGATCGCCGGCCAGATCATCGGCCCCGTCCTGCCGGGATGGGACGGGACGCCCTACTGGATCTCCCACTGGGGCGCGACCCGGTTCGTGAACCTCATTCCGTCGTTCGACGCCCTGATCACGCGCGACGACATCACCTCGGCGATCGGGGCCATCTCCCAGCCCGCCCTGGTGGTCCACGGGGCGCTGGACCAGTCCGTTCCGGTCGCGGCGGGCCAGGCCCTGGCCGCGGGGCTGACGTCCGCGACCTTCGCCGAGATTCCCGGCGCCGGCCACGCCTCCTGCCTGACCCACCCGGCCCTGGTGAACGCCCAGATCGTGCCGTTCCTGGCCAAGCTCGGACACTGAGCCGCCCGCCAGGTCGGACGCCGGACGCCTTCAGTGCGGGCGCCCGTGTCCATGCCGGTGGTGGAGGTCGGGATAGTGCGGGTGGCTGTGGGTCAGCGGCGCGTGACGGTGGCGATGGGCGTGGGGTTCGCCCTGCGGGTCGTCCGGGCCGTGCTGATGCTGGTGATGGGCGTCGTGGACGTGGCGATGCTCGTGCTCCAGCGGCTCATGGGTGTGCTGGTGCTCGTGGCCCTCCATCAGGTGCAGCGCGACGCCGGCCAGCATCAGGGCCGAGGCCGCGACCAGCTGCACGGTGATCGGTTCCCCGAACATGGCGATGGCCAGGCCCGCGCCGATGAAGGGGGCCATGGAGAAGTAGGCGCCGGTCCGGGCCGCGCCCAGGTGGCGCAGGGCCAGGACGAACATCACCAGGCTGACGCCATAGCCCAGGAAGCCGACCACGCCGGCCCCCAGGGCCGGTCCGATGGGCGGCAGGTGCGCGCCGGCGGACAGGGCCAGGGTGAGGTTCGCCGCGCCGGCCGCCAGGCCCTTGACCATGGCGCTCTGCACCGGATCGGCCGCGCTCAGCTTCCGCGTCAGGTTGTTGTCGATCCCCCAGGCCAGGCAGGCGCCCGCGATGGCCAGGGCGCCCAGCCCGAAGCCCATGGGGCCGCCCTGCCATGACAGCACCGCCGCCCCGGCCAGGATGGCCGCCGCGCCCGCCAGCAGCCGGCGGTCCACGTTCTCCTTGAACACCAGCCAGGCGATGGCCATGGTCGCCAGGCCTTCCAGGTTCAGCAGCAGGGCCGAGGTCGAGGCCGCGGTGGTGGTCAGCCCGATCATCAGCAGCACGGGGCCGATGACCCCGCCGCTCAGGACCACCAGGGCCAGCCACGGCAGGTCGCCCCGGCGCAGCGGCGTCTCGGCCGGCGCGATCCCCAGCCGCCGGCGCCCGAAGTGGACGAGGCTCAGGCCCAGGCCCGACCCCAAATAGAGCAGACCCGCCAGCAGCCACGGGCTGACCCCGCCGCCCAGCAACAGCTTGGCGAACGGCGTGCTGGCGCCGAACAGGGCTGCGGACCCCATGGCCAGGGGGACGCCCGGCCAGGCGATGAGATTGCGGAACATGACGTCTCAGACCTAGCGGGTTTCGTTCGGGTGTAAACGCGCCGATAACAGAAGGGCCGCCTCAGGACCTCGGCGGCGATCCAGGGCCGCCGGCCCCCGCATCTCGCCAGGTGAGCGGATCAAATGACCAAGCGAATCGTCATCGTCCAGGGCCACCCGGACTCCTCGAGTCCTCACCTTCTGCATGCGATGGCGGACGCCTACGCGGACGGCGCCGTCGCGGCCGGGCACCAGGTGCGCCGCGTCGAAGCCGCTCAACTCGAGTTTCCGCTGTTGCGCACCCAGGCGGATTTCGAGACCGGCGAACTGCCGCCCGGCCTCGCCCAGGCCCGGGAGGACATGCGCTGGGCCGAGCACTGGGTGTTCCTGTTCCCGCTCTGGCACGGGACCATGCCCGCGCTGTTCAAGGGCTTTCTCGAACACATCTTTCGGCCCGGCTTCGCGATGGAATACCAGAAGCAAGGCTTCCCGAAACGGCTGCTCGCCGGTCGTTCAGCCCGTATCGTGGTCACCATGGGGATGCCGCCGCTGATGTACCGATGGTACTTCGGCGCCTTCGGAGTGCGCGGCTTCGAGCGCAGCATGCTGAGCTTCGCCGGCGTCAAGCCGATCCGCGAGAGCCTGTACGGGCTCACCTTCGCCGACGCCCGGAAACGCGCGCGCTGGATCGAGGACATGCGCCGGCTGGGCAGGCGGGCGCGCTGAACGCCCGGACCCCGCGCTTCCCGGGCTTCGAGGCAGGCGCCGCCGGTCAGACCGCGTCGGTCACCTTCAGCGTCTCCCGCAGCTCGCGCTTGAGGAACTTGCCGCTGGCGTTGCGGGGAATGGGCTGGTCCAGGAACCAGATGTAGCGCGGGACCTTGTGGCGGGCGATGAGGCCGGCCACGTGGTCGCGGACGGCCTGGGCGGTGAGGGTCTCGCCGGGGCGCAGCACGAGGGCGGCGCCCACTTCCTCGCCCAGGCGGGGATCGGGGACGCCGAACACGCAGCACTCGGCCACGGCGGGCAGCTGGTGGATCGCAGCTTCCACCTCGGCGCAGTAGATGTTCTCGCCGCCGCGCAGGACCATGTCCTTCTTGCGGTCCACCAGGAAGATGAACTGGTCCTTGTCCAGATAGGCCACGTCGCCGGTGTGCAGCCAGCCGTCGGTGATGGACTCGGCGGTGGCGTCGGGGCGGTTGATGTAGCCCTTGATCACCGAGGCGCCGCGGACCCAGAGCTCGCCCGGCTCGCCCGGGGGCAGGGTCTCGCCGTTGTCGCCCACCACCTTGGTCTCGAAGCTGGGCATGGCGCGGCCGCAGCTGGCCGGCTTGTCCACGAAGAAGTCGCCGGCGATGGAGGTGATGATGCCCGAGGTCTCGGTCATGCCGTAGCCGGTGTTGGGCCGGGCGGTGGAGACGGCGCTGTCGATCTTGGCCACCAGGTCCGGCTGCAGCTGGGCGCCGCCGCCGCCCACGGTGAGCAGGCTGGAGGTGTCGTGGGAATCGAAGTCCGGGTGGGTGACCAGTTCGCGGGCCATGACCGGCACGCCGCTGACCGAGGTGATCCGCTCGCGCTGCACCAGCTTGAGCGCCTCGGTGGCGTCCCAGCGGTACATGAGGACCATCTTGCCGCCCGCCGCCGTGGTGGCGTAGGCGCCGCAGTTGTTGGCCGTGACGTGGAACAGGGGCGTGGTGATCAGGGTGACCGGGACGGGCGGCGCCACGGCGGGGTCGGGGACGATCCCGGTGGCCCGCTGGGTCGCCAGGGCGGAGACCTGGCCCGCGAACATCATGTTCATCAGGTTGTTGATGCAGCTGCGATGGGTCAGCTGGGCGCCCTTGGGCGCGCCGGTGGTGCCCGAGGTGTAGAAGATGCACATGTCGGCGTCCGGATCGATCTGGACGTCCGGCAGCGCGCCGCCGTGGGCGACGACGGCGGACCAGGGCGTGGCGCCCTTGGGCAGGGGGTCGGTGCGGGTGGCCACCAGGATGGCGTCGCCGATCATGCCGGGCTGCTCGGCCATGCGGGCGATCCGCTCATCGTCGGCGAACACGACCTTGGGCTTGGAGTCTCCGAGGCCGTAGGCCATCTCGGCGGTGGTCCACCAGGCGTTCATCCCCACCACGGCGACGCCGATGCAGGCGCAGGCCCAGTAGATCAGCATCCATTCCGGGTAGTTGCGCATGGCGATCGCGACGCGGTCGCCGGGCTTCACGCCCTGGGCCATCAACCAGTTGGCGATGGAGGCCACCTGGCGGTGCGCCTCGGCATAGGTGATGCGCTCGTCCCCGTAGACCAGGTAGTCGCGCTCGGCGAAGGCGGCGGTGGAGAGCCACAGGGCGCGGACGTTGGGCGGGGCGTTCTTGAAGGTGCGGATGGGAACGCCCTGCACCTTGACCGGGACGATCTCGAAGGGCGCGCCCGGTTGGGTCAGTTCCGTCCAGGCTTGATTCAGTTCCGCGTAGTGCATGCGCCATTCTCCCCATTCCGCGCGGGCGTCTTCGCGCCCGGTTGCGGGGACAGTCTTAGACGGTCTGGCGGGCGGTTCGCGAGCGCTTGTTGCGGGGCGCCCCCAGGGAAGGGTCGGGAAAATCGTCGCGTTGATGCGAAAATAATCTTGCTTTGAGATTTCTATCTCATTAAGAACCCGGCCGTCAACTCAGGGAGGATCCGGTCATGGCGCTCAGCCACGCGGAAATGGATCAGATGATGGACACGCACTTCGGATTCGAGGCGCGTGACGACGTGGACGGGGTGCTGGCCACCCTGGCCCCCGACGTGGAGCACGACATCGTGGGCTGGCCCACCGGGCCGAGCCACGGGCGGGACGGCGCGCGGCCGTTCTACGAGACCCTGTTCGCCGACCTGTCGGACGGCGGGGTGCAGACGGTGAAGCGGCTCTACGGCGAGAACTTCATGGTGGACGAGTCCCTGTGGCGCGGCGTGGCCGTGGGCCGCCCGTTCGGCCTGGAAAGCCGGGGCCGGCCCCTGGAGTTCAGGCTGCTGCACGTGATGGAGTTCGCCGGCGACGGCGCCATCCGCCGCGAGAACGTCTGGCTGGACATGGCGGCCATCCTCCAGCAACTGCCGCAGGACTGACGTGGCCGTCGCCGAGACCATGGGGCGTTCCAACCAGAAGCGGCGCACCCGCAAGGCGCTGCTTCAGGCGGCGTCGCGGCTGATGAAGCGGGGCCTGAAACCCAGCCTCGAGGAGGTGGCCGAGGAGGCCCTGGTCTCGCGCGCGACCACCTATCGCTATTTCCCGAACGCGGAGGCGCTGCTGGTGGAGGCCTCGCTGGACGTGGAGATCCCGGAGGCGGCCGAACTGTTCGGCGAGGGCGCGCCCAGCGACCTGGCGGCGCGGGTGGAGCGGGTGGACACCGCCCTGCATGACGTCATCCTGGCCAATGACGCGGCGTTCCGGACCATGCTGGCCCACTCGCTGGACCGCCGGGGAAAGGGCGACCCCGACCTGCCGCCCCGCCAGAACCGCCGCTCGCCGCTGATCGAGGCGGCGCTGGCCCCGGCGCGCGGCAAGATGGCCCCCGCCGCCCTGGACCGGCTGGCCAAGGCCCTGGCCCTGGTGGTCGGCACCGAGGGCATGGTGGTGTTCCAGGACGTGCTGCAGACCGACGACGCCGAGGCCCGCCGCGTGAAGCGATGGGCGATCCGCGCCCTGGTGGAGGCGGCCGGGAAGCCCGACGCCGGGTGAAGACCTGAAGCGCCTCGGCAGGCCCCTGCCCCCATGCGGGCGACGGGCCCGGATCGGGCCGGGGCGTCAGGTCCGGGTGGCGAACTCGGTGTCGCCGGTGACCGCCACCACCTGGTCGTCGAAGGAGGCGTGGGCGGAGGCGTAGAGGTGGCTGTAGAGGCCGCCGGTCTTCATCAGCTCGTCGTGGCTGCCCTGCTCCAGGATGCGGCCCTGCTGCAGCACCACGATGCGGTCGGCGTCGCGGATGGTGGCCAGGCGGTGGGCGATGACCATGCAGGTGCGGCCGGCGAACAGCACCTTCAGCGCCTTCTGGATCGCCTGCTCGGTGAAGCTGTCGATGTTGGCGGTGGCCTCGTCGAGGATCAGGATCTGCGGGTCGGCGACCAGCGCGCGAGCGAAGGAGATCAGCTGGCGCTGGCCCATGGAGATGTTGCGGCCGCGCTGGCCCAGCTGGGTGTCGTAGCCGTCGGGCAGGCGCATGATGAAGTCGTGAGCGCTGACCGACCTGGCCGCCTCGATGATCCGCTCGCGGCTGGCCGTGGTGTTGTAGCGGATGTTGTCCTCGATGGTGCCGGTGAACAGGAACGGCTCCTGCAGCACCATGCCGATCGTGCGGCCCAGGCTGTCGAGGGTCACGTCGCGGACATCGTGGCCGCCCACCAGCACCTGGCCCTGGTCCACCTCGTAGAAGCGGTGGGTGAGCGCGATGATCGAGGTCTTGCCCGAGCCCGTGGGACCGACCAGGGCGACCACTTCCTTGGGCCGTACGGTCAGGTTGATGTCGTGGAGAATGGGCCGCTTGGGATCGTAGCCGAAGGTGACGTTCCTGAACTCCACGGTGGCGGCCACATCCTTGAGCGCCACCGCGTCCGGCTTGTCGGAAATCGTCACCGGCACGTCGATCACCTCGAAGATCCGGTGCCCGGCGGCCATGGCCCGCTGCATGATGGTGTACTGCATCGACAGCATGCGGACCGGCTCGAAGAACCGCTGGACGTAGAGGATGAAGGTGACCATCACCCCCACTTCGAGCCGCCCGCCCAGCACGGCGTTACCGCCCACCACCACGACGACGGCCATGGCGAAGCCGGTCAGGACGTCCACCGTCGGCACCATGATCTGGGTCATCCAGGACGCGCCGACCTGGGCCTTGTAGTTGTCGAAGGCCTTGTCCTTGTAGAGCTCGAAGTTCAGCGCCTCGCGACGGCTTTCCTGCACGGTGCGGATGCCGTTGATGTTCTCGGCCAGGGCCGAATTGGCGGTGGACGAGGCGTCGCGGGCCTCGCGGAAGCTCCTCTTGGAATAGGGCAGCCAGACGGCGCGGATGGCGATCAGGGCCGGCAGCACGGTGAGGGTCAGCAGGCCGAGCTTCAGGTCGGTGGTGAGCAGCACCACGGTGATGCCGACCAGCATGACGAAGTCGCCGACCGCGCCGTTCATGTTCTCCAGGAATTCCTGCAGCGCGTTCACGTCGCCCTGCAGGCGGGCCATGATCCGGCCGACGTGGGTCTTGTCCATGAAGGACAGCGACACGTCCTGGAAGTGGGCGAACATGGCGCGGCGGACGTCGAAGATCACCCGCTGGGCCAGGCGCGAGGAGAGCCATTCGCCGACGAAGAAGAACACCGCCGAGATGGCGGCGGCGGCGCCGAACGCGATCAGGGTGCGGTCCAGGCCCGACGGGTCGTGACCGACGGCCCGGTTGATCACCGAGCCGATCAGCCGCGGGATGGCGATCTGGCAGGCCGCGGTGACCAGCACCGCCGCCTGGGCGATGGCCAGCATGCCCTTGTGCGGCTTGAGATAGGCCAGGAAGCGGCGCGCGACATTGACGTCGAAGGCGCCGAAGATGTCGTCGCCCTCGGAGCTGCCGAGCGAGGCGCGCGGGGCGCGGCGGGGCGCCTGGGTTTCGGTGGCGGAGGTCATGCCGGCGCCTCCACGCTGGTCTTCAGCGGCGGGACGGCGACGTCGTCGTCCAGCACGGCGGCGGCGTCGGAGCGGGTCTGCAGCTCGTAGAGCTCGGCATAGACCCCGCCGGCCTCGACCAGCTCGGCATGGGTCCCGCGCTCGACCATGCGGCCGTCGGCCAGCACCACGATCTGGTCGGCGTGCATCAGG
>DASUIJ010000443.1:0-3664 GCA_036279815.1 Phenylobacterium sp.
GCGGCGAGGCCATCCCCCTAGATCGCCGCTTCAATGAACTTCGGCCCCGGCTCCGCCATGGCGCGGGCGAAGGCGGCCTCGAACTGTTCGCCGGTCTCGCAGCGCACGGCGTCGACGCCCAGGCCCCTGGCCACCGACACCCAGTCGATCTTGGGATCGCCCAGGTCCAGGAGCTTGCTGGCCGAGGGGCCCGGATTGCCCGCGCCCGTGCGGCCCATCTCGATGTTGAGGATCCGGTAGCTGTGGTTGGCGAAGACCACGACGGTCACGTCCAGGTTCTCCCGCGCCATCGTCCACAGGCTCTGCACCGTGTACATCGCCGAGCCGTCGCCGCTGAGCGCCAGGACCTTGCGGTCGGGGCAGGCCACGGCCGCGCCGATGGCCAGCGGCATGCCGATGCCGATGGCGCCGCCGGTCAGGGCCAGCACCTCGTGCGGCTGGGCGGTCATGCAGGGCACCGCCACGCCGCCGCCTGAGGTCACCGCGTCGTCGCAGATGATCGCGCCTTCCGGCAGATGGCGGGCGATGGAGGCGCCGCAGGCCTGGGGCGTGAGCTGGCCGCTGGGCGCGGCGTCCGGCAGCTTCAGCGGCCGGGTCGGCCCGGTGGCGGGCGCGCCCAGCGCGTCGGCCAGGGCGCCGAGCGCCGCGGCGCTGTCGGTGGTCCGGTCGGCGAGGGTCATGGTCTCGCAACCGTCGGGGACCAGGACGCTAGGCCGGTTCGGATAGGCGAAGAACGCGACCGGCATCGCCGTGCCCACATAGACCATCAGGTCCACGCCCTCGAGGTCGGCCAGGGCCGCCTCGCCGAAATACTGCATCCGCGCCGGGGCGAAGACCCCCGCCCCGCGCGGCTGGCGCGAGACGAAGGTGTCGGCCATCACCCGGACCCCGGCGGCCTGCAGGCGCGACGCCTGGGCCAGGGCCGCGGCGCGGCAGGCGCGGCCGCCGATCAGCACGACAGGCGCCTTGGCCGCCCGGATGGCCTTGGCGACCGCATCCACGGCCTCCGGCGCCGGCGGGGCGGGGTTCGGCCGCGTCGACCGGGCGGGACCGGTCGTGGTCTCCGTCCAGGCGGCGTCGGCGGGCAGGATCAGGCTGACCGGTCCGCCGGGGGGGCCGTAGCTGGCGGCGATCGCCTCGGCGGTCAGGTGCGCCACGTCGTCGGCCTTGTCCGCCGACTTCACCCACACGGAGTTGGGCTTCACGATGGTCGGGATGTCGGAGTTCAGCGGCGCGTCGTACTGGCGATGATAGGTGGCGTGGTCGCCGACCACGTTGACGATCGGGGTGTAGGCGCGACGCGCGTTGTGCAGGTTGGCCAGGCCGTTGCCGTAGCCCGGACCCAGGTGCAGCAGGGTGCAGGCCGGGACGTCGGCCATCCGGCCGTAGCCGTCGGCCGCCCCGGTCGCCACGCCCTCGAACAGGCACAGGACCGGGCGCATGGCGGGCTGGCGATCCAGCGCGCTGACGAACTGCATTTCGCTGGTGCCGGGATTGGCGAAACAGGCGGTGACGCCGTTCAGGACCAGGGTTTCGATCAGGGCGTCGGCGCCGTTCATACTCGTCGTCCTCCAGGACTCTTTTGGTTCCCAATTCCCTTGGGGGAAGCGGCGGCGCAGGCCAAGCCCCGAATTCAGATCCGGCGGTCGAGACCTTCCCAGAACGGCTCGCGAAGCTTCCGCTTGAAGATCTTGCCGGAGTCCTCGCGCGGCAGTTCGGCGTGGAAATCCACCCGCTTGGGCACCTTGTAGCCGGCCATCCGCTCGCGCAGATAGGCCCGCACCTCGCCCTCGGTCAGGTCGGCGCCCGGCATCGGCTGGACCACGGCGCAGACCGCCTCGCCGAACTCCTCGTCGGGAATGCCGAACACCCCGCAGTCGGCCACTCCGGGCATCTTGTGCAGCTCGGCCTCGATCTCGGCGGGATAGATGTTGGCGCCGCCGGAGATGATCATGTCCTTGGCCCGGTCGCACAGGTAGAGGAAGCCGTCGGCGTCGAAATAGCCGATGTCGCCCGGCGCGATCAGCCCGGCCTTCTCGGAGGCGGCCCGCTTGGCGTCGTCGCCGTGATAGGTGAAGTCGGCGATCCCGTGGGTGCGGGCGACCACCTCGCCGATCTCGCCGGCCGGCAGGCTGTTTCCGTCGGCGTCGATCACCCGGACGTCCGAGCCCGGCATGGCCTTGCCCACCGTCCCGGGGTGGTCCAGCCATTCCTGCGACGTGCAGAACACCACCGCCCCGGTCTCGGTGGAGCCGTAGTACTCATTGATCACCGGCCCCCACCATTCGATCATGGCGCGCTTGATCGGCGCCGGACACGGCGCCGCGGCGTGGACCACGAATTTCAGGCTTGAGAGGTCGTAGCGGGCCTTCACCTCGTCCGGCAGCCGCAGCAGCCGGTTGAACATGATCGGGACCATGTGGATGTGGGTGACCTTGTGCCGGTCGATCATCGCCAGCAGTTCTTCCGGATCGAACCTCGGCTCCAGGATCACCCTGGCGCCGAGCCGCGCGCCGAACACGCCGTAGGCGTTCGGGGCGGAGTGGTACATCGGCCCGGTGATGACCGTCACGATCTCGCCGGGACGGGTCATCCAGTCGGCGAATCCGAAGGCGTAAGCCAGGGACTGTCCGGCAACGGCCGCCTGCTCAGGCGTCGGCTGGCGCCGGCGCACGCCCTTGGGATGGCCGGTCGTGCCCGAGGTGTAGATGATCGTGCCCGGTCCGTCGGCGCCCGACGCCTCGTAGGGGGCGAAGCCTTCCAGCCAGCTGGCCCAGTCGATCATGCCGGCGGGCGTCGGGGCGGCGTCGATGCCGTAGGCCTGGGCGATTTCCGGCGGCGTGGCCACCACCAGCACCGGCACGCCCTCCGGCAGGGCGGCGCGAATGGCGGGGATCAGGTCGGCGTGGATGATGATCGCCCGCGCCCCCGAATTCTCGAACAGGTAGCGCGCCTCGGCCTCGGCATAGTGCCAGTTCACCGGAGTCGGATATGCGCCCAGCAGGCCGGCGGCGAAGGTGGCTTCGAAGAAGGGCAGGTCGTTCCGCAGATAGATGGCGATCAGGTCCCCGCGCCCCACGCCCAGCGAGGCCAGGCCGGTCGCCGCCCGCGCGGCGCGGACCTCCAGGTCCTGCGTGGAAAGCCTGCGTTCGCCGCTGATGACTTCGCCCATTGCGGTATTCTCCCAGATCGAAGCGGGGGCTCTGCGGCCCCGCGCGTCGCCACGCTAGGCGCGCGGCGGGAGGTCGGCAACGTCGGGCGGCGATCCGGTCAGGCGGAGAACGCCATCACGCCCGCGGGCGCAGGCTCGGCGAACAGCCGCTCGACGTCGGCGGCGCGCATGGCCCGGGCCAGGGACTGGGCGATATAGCCCTTGTCGGTGATCTCGCCCGCATCGGCGCTGGGCGGGCTGTCCAGCACCAGGGCGCGCGCGATCCTGCCGCCGGAGCCCTTGGCCTGGGCGTTGAACCGCTCGACCCCGGCCCGCACCGCGGCCTCGATATCGGCCGCCGGAACGCCGGGCCGCGGATAGAACATCAGGCCCACGTTCTCCCGGCCCTCGCCGCAGACCACGGCGTCGGTCACCGCGTCGCCGATCGCGCCGATCGCGCCGATCCTAAGCTCGCCGACCGACACGAAGGTGCCCGACGCCAGCTTGAAGTTC
>DASUIJ010000444.1:0-4938 GCA_036279815.1 Phenylobacterium sp.
AGCCGGACTGCGCCGCGCCCAGGCCGAAGAAGGCCAGGAACACCGCCCAGTGCGCGTGATTGCTCATCAGCAGGGCGGTGGCCGCGACCCAGGCCACCAGCGAGAACATCAGCACCAGGCGGAAGCCGGTCTTGTCGCCGAGATAGCCCCAGACCAGGTTGGACAAGGTGTCGGCGCCCAGGAAGGCCAGGCTCAGCAGGCCCAGGGTCCCGCCGGTCAGCTGCATCGTGTGGGAGACGTAGATGATGTAGAACGGCGTCGCGATCCGGCTGGCCGTGGCCAGCATCTGCACCACCAGGAACCAGGCGTAGCCGCGGTCCGACATGATCAGGCGGGGAAAGTCCTTCACCCGGTCGCGGAAGCGGGCCTGGGCGGGAAGGTTGGGCGGCTCGGGCTCCTTCAGCAGCATCTGCAGCGCCCACAGGCCGAGCGTCGTCAGGAAGGCCGCCAGGGCGAAGGTGGTGGAATATCCGTTCCCGAACATGTTGCCCTGGATCAGGTACTTGCCCGCCGCCCAGGCCAGGATCGCCGCGATCAGGCCGCCGGTGGCGTTGCGCCAGGCCTGCAGCCGGCCGCGCCGGCTGAGCGGGATCACCTTGGCCATCAGCAGGCCGAACACCACCCGCTGCGTGCCCATGAACAGGCCGAACAGGAACATGAAGAACATCATGGCGATGACCAGCGGCTGGCCGTGCAGCAGCCAGCCGGCCGCCGCCATGCCCACGATCTGGACCCGCGCCAGGCCGCCCATCCAGATAGCCGCCGGCATCACCTTCTTGCGATGCTCGATCTGGGTGGCGCCGAAGATCGGCGAGATCACGCTGCCCACCTGCTGCAGGGCCAGGCCCAGGCCGACCACGGTGTTGGAGCCCGAGATCAGGTGCAGGTAGGCCGGAAGGAAGGTCGGCGCATTGACCAGCCGGAAGCCGGTCATCCCCAGCATGCCGTGCAGGTAGTTGCCGATATAGTTGCGTTTCAGATTGTCCCAGACGAAGCGCTCGTAGGCGGCTTCCTTCTCGGCCATCGTTTCTTCGACCGCGTCCGGGGCCGGAGGGTCGTCACTCAGAATATCTTTTTCCAAAAGCGTCCCGCCCGCGCAGGCAAGGAATGAAAAGCCGCGCGGGCTCTCCCTATGTGCAACCAATCAAAACAATCTGATCGGTCTACCAGAGTCATTGCTGCGGGGAAGCCCAAATCCCGGCCCGCCCGAAGCCATGTGGCGCGCCGGTTCGCGCAGGCTCAGTCTTCCGCCAGGAAGTCGTAGCGGCCGCCGGTCTGCACCAGCAGCACCCGGCCGTCGGCGGCGCCGTGATTGACCAGTCGGTGGAGCACGCCCGTCGGCGTCTCCGCCGCCAGGCCGGGCTGGAGCTCGACGGGGGGCGCATCCCGGCGTTCCAGGGTCACCCGGCCCGACAGCCCGTAGCAGCGGTCGGTCATCTGCGAATGGCGATGCCAGGGCGTCGCCTCGCCGGGCGCGAAGGTGAACTCGCGGACCAGCACCCCCGGCCCGCCGGCGATGGTCTCCACGGCCTTGATCTCATAGAGGGTCATGGGTTGCTCCCGCCTCGCCGCGAAAGTGGTTCCCGGATCACAAGTGCGCCGGCCTGGACGAGGCGCGGGACGTCAGGCCAGGAACCCGGCTTCCGCGAAGTCGAGCATCCGCTTCAGCAGCGCGTCGACGTCGCCCTCGCGGGTGGCGCCTTCCGACAACACGTGCAGGCGGTCGAACTCCGCGAAGCGGTTGTTGTGCACCATGCCGAGGCAGAAGTGCAGCCGCCAGTAGACGGTCTCGCGCGGCAGGTCGGGCAGGGCGCCGATCAGGGCGTCGGCGAAACGGGCCAGGTGGCTGACGTCGTTGGTCAGCGCCTCGCGCATCTCGGCGGTGCCTTCGCTGCGCGAGCGGATGATGAACTGCACCGAGATGCGCCGGTCGTTATCGGGCGTCGCCCATTTCAGGGGCGGAGCGAACAGGGCTTCCAGGATGTCGCGGACCGGCGGCTTGCCCCTGTGGCGGTCGGCCGCCTCGTGCAGCATCCGCGCCCGCTCGCGGTTCAGCTCTCCGGTGCGTCGCCGGAAGATCTCGAACAGCAGGGCGTCCTTGGAGCCGAAGTGATAGTTCACCGAGGCCAGATTGACCCCGGCCTCCGCGGTGATGTCGCGCACGGAGACGTTCTGGAAGCCGTGCAGGGCGAACAGCCGCTCGGCGGCGGTGAACACCGCGGCCTTGGTTGCGGCCTCGGTGACTTCGGACGGGTCATGGGCCGCAACGGGCTCGGTCACGGGCGAGAATCCTTCAGGCGATACGCGAGCTTAGGCTGAGCCGGGGGGACCGCAATCGCCATCTGACCTAACGTGCGAGTTCCTTCATGGCCTTTTCCAGTCCTTCGAGGGTCAGCGGGAACATCCGGTCGCCCACAAGCTGGCGCATGACCTCGATGGACGGCGTGTAGTCCCAATGGCGCTCGGCCGTGGGATTGAGCCAGACCACGCTCTCGAAGATCTGGGCGACCCGGTCCATCCAGATAGCCCCGGCCTCCTCGTTCCAGTGCTCCACCGAACCGCCCGGATAGGTGATCTCGTAGGGGCTCATGGTGGCGTCGCCGACGAAGATCACCTTGTAGTCGCTGGGGAACTTGTGGAGCACGTCCCAGGTGTTCAGCTTCTCGGCGTGCCGACGCCGATTGTCCTTCCACACCGTCTCGTAGAGGCAGTTGTGGAAATAGTAGAACTCCATGTTCTTGAACTCGGACCGAGCGGCCGAGAACAGCTCCTCACAGACCTTGATGTGGCTGTCCATGGAGCCGCCGATGTCGAAGAAGATCAGCACCGAGATCTTGTTGCGGCGCTCGGGCCGCATCTGGATGTCCAGATAGCCCTTCTCGGCGGTGCCCTGGATGGTGCCGTCCATGTCGAGCTCTTCGATTCCGCCGTCGCGCACCCACTTGCGCAGCCGGCGGAGCGCCACCTTGATGTTGCGGGTGCCGAGCTCGACGCTGTCGTCGAGGTTCTTGTACTCGCGCTTGTCCCAGACCTTGATCGCCTTGCCGTGGCGGCCCTTGTCCTGGCCTATGCGGATGCCTTCGGGATGATAGCCGTTGGCGCCGAAGGGGCTGTCGCCGTTGGGGCGGTTGCCGCCCTTGCCCTTCCCGTCGCCGTCCCCTTCGCCCTCGCCTTCTTCGCGCTGCTGCTTCATGCGCTCGGCGAGCGCCTCCATCAGCTTGTCGAAGCCGCCCATGGCCTCGATCTGGGCCTTTTCCTCCTCGGTGAGGAACTGGTCGGAAATGCGCTTCAGCCATTCGGCCGGAATGTCGGAGATGCCGATGCCTTCCAGCTTCTCCAGGCCCTTGAACACGTGCCCGAACACCTGGTCGAAGCGGTCGAGGTTTTTCTCGTCCTTCACCAGGGCGGCGCGCGAGAGGAAGTAGAATTCGTCCACCGAGCGCTCGATGACCTGCTTGTCGAGCGCCTCCATCAGCATGAGGTATTCCTTCAAGGTCACGGGGACCTTGGCCTCACGGAGCTCGGTGAAGAAACGCATGAACATGGGCGGGCTTCCCTAGAGGGACGAACAGCTGTTTGACTCGGGAAGATGGGACCGCGGCGGCCCCGTGTCCAGTGCGTCGCGGTGTCCGACTCGCTCCCGCCCCGGCGCAAGCGCGCCGCGTTTCAGGGCCGATCGGGCCTCGCGCCGGCCGGAGGCCGGGTCGGGACTATGGCGCGGGCGCCCGTTCGCCCGCCGCCCGGCCGTCGTCATCGCGCGCGAAGCATTTGCGGCCCGCGGCCTGCAGCGTCTGGCAGAACCGGGTCGCGTCGCCGGGGGCCTTGAAGCCCGACACGATCGCCCGATGGCGGGTCTTCCCGCCGGTCTGGACCGCCACGACATCGGTCTTCAGCCCGGCCGTTTCGTCCCCGAACCTCGACTTGAGGTTGGTCAGGGCCCGCGCGGCTTCAGCCGCGGTGGGGGCGGAGAGGATCTGCACCGAAGTGCGGGTGCGGGTCTGAAGGGGGGAGGGGCGGGTTTCGACCTTGGGAGCCGTCGGCGCCGCGGGGGCGATGGCGACGATTGTCGGTGGGGTCGGCTTCGCGGGCGGGGCGGCTGCGACGGCGGCCGTTTGGGGAGCCTTCACGCCTGCGGCCGTCGGCGGCGCCTGGGGCGCGGGACCGCTGGCGACGACCGGCGGCGGGCCCGGCCTGGCGGGCGCAGCGGCTGCTACGGCGGTCGGTGGGGTCGGTTTCGCGGACGGGGCGGCTGCGGCGGCGGCTGGTTGGGGAGCCTTCACGCCTGCGGCCATCGGCGGCGCCTGGGGTGCGGGGAGGCCGGCGACGACCGGCGGCGGGCCCGGCCTGGCGGGCGCGGCGGTTGCGACGGCGTCCGGCGGAGTCGGTTTCGCGGACGGGGCGGCTGCGACGGCGGTCGGTTGGGACGCCTTCACGCCCACGGCTGTCGGCGACGCCTGGGGCGCGGGAACGCTGGCGACCACCATCGGCGGGGTCGGCCTGGCGGGCGGGGCCGCCGCGGCGGCGGCCGGTTGGGGCGCCTTCACGCTCGTACTTCCCAGCGGGGCCTTGAAGTCCTTGTCGCAGCGGGCCTTCCAGATTTCGCCCTGGATGGTTCCTTGCGTCACCGGCGTCCAGGTCGCGGCCGCCGTCTGGATCGGGCGGCCCTCGCCCCGCAGGTTGCGGGCGGCGTGGCCGGTCACTTCGCCCATCGAGAAGGTGCGATCCGCGCAGGCCAGCTTCATGGTGGCGCCCCAGGAGGCCAGTTGCTCCTTCTGGGCAAACTTCGCGTCGAGGATCTCGGCCCGAACCGTCACCTCGAAGCCCTCCGGCGAGGCCATGGGCTGGGTCCTGGTGATGGCGACGACGGCCAGGGGACCGACCGCCACGACCGATTCCGGGGAAAGGTCGGTCTCGCCCTTCATCCAGGCGACCAATGGC
>DASUIJ010000445.1:0-7281 GCA_036279815.1 Phenylobacterium sp.
GTGCTGGAGACCCCGCCCAACCTGGTGGAGGGCGGTCTCGCCGAGGCGATCCCCGAACTCCTCAAGAGCGTCAGCCTGGGCCGCCGGCTCTCCCGGCTCGACATGACCGGCAAGCGCGACCTGCTGGCCCTGTTCTCCCAATCGGCCGGGGACTGGCTGGACGGCTGGTTCGAGAGCGAGCCGATCAAGGCGGTCTATGGCTTCGACGGCGTGGTGGGCAACTATGCGTCCCCCTACACCCCCGGCTCCGCCTATGTGCTGCTGCACCACGTGTTCGGCGAGGTGAACGGCAAGAAGGGCGCCTGGGGCCACGCCATCGGCGGCATGGGCGCCATCACCGGCGCCATGGCGGCCTGCTGCCGCGAGCGCGGCGTGGAGATCCGCACCGGCGTCGCGGTGGCCGAGGTCCTGGTCGAGAAGGGTCGCGCCGTCGGCGTGGCGACGACCACGGGAGAGGTGCTGCGCGCGCGCGCCGTGGTCTCCAACCTGCATCCGCAGCTGCTGTTCGGGAAGCTGGTGGACGCCGCCCACCAGGACGCCGACTTCGCCGAGCGCATCCGCCGCTACCGCTCCGGCTCCGGCACCTTCCGGATGAACCTGGCCCTGTCGGAGCTGCCCAGCTTCACCTGCCTGCCCGGCCCCGGCGACCACCTGACCGCGGGCGTCATCATCGCCCCGTCGCTGGCCTATATGGACCGCGCCTATACCGACGCGCGCAACCACGGCTGGTCGCGGGAGCCCATCGTCGAGATGCTGATCCCGTCCACCCTGGACGACAGCCTGGCGCCGCCCGGCCGCCACGTGGCCAGCCTGTTCTGCCAGCACGTGGCGCCGAAGCTGCCGGACGGCCGCTCCTGGGACGACCACAAGGACGAGGTGGCCGACCTGATGATCGCCACCGTGGACAAGCGCGCCCCGGGCTTCGCCGCTTCGGTCCTGGGCCGCCAGGTGCTGTCGCCCCTCGACCTGGAGCGCACCTTCGGCCTGGTCGGCGGCGACATCATGCACGGGGCGCTGAGCCTGGATCAGATGTTCTCGGCACGGCCGGTGCTGGGCGCCGGAGACTACCGGACGCCCGTGAAGGGGCTTTACCAGTGCGGCGCCGGCACCCACCCCGGTGGCGGGGTCACCGGGGCGCCGGGCCACAATGCGGCCCGCGAAGTGGTGCGGGATGCGCGGCGGGGGCGGCTGGGAAGCTAGGCGCTCCGGGAGCGCCGCCTCAGGACGCCGCGCGCCCCCGGATCATCTGGATCTGACCGCGCTCCTCCATCTCCAGGGCCGCCTCGAAGCTCAGCCCCTCCAGGGTCGCGTCGAAGGTGCGCTTGGAGATGCGCAGCGCATCCGGGGCGGCCAGCAGCATCGCCTCGGCCAGGCGCGCGCCTTCGGCGGCCAGGCCTTCGTCGGCCACGACCTTCGAAACCAGGCCCGTGCGCAGGGCGTCCTCCGCGCGCATCGGCTCTCCGGTCAGCAGCATCTCGCGGGCGCGGGAGACGCCGATCATGCGCTGCAGCCGCCAGCTCACCGCCAGCTCGGTGCCCGAAAGGCCGATCTTGATGAAGGCCGGGTGGAAGGCCGCGCTCTCGCCGGCGACCAGAATGTCGGCGCACAGGGCGAGCGCCAGCCCGCCTCCGGCCGCCGCGCCCTGGACCAGCGCCACGATCGGCTGGGGACAGGCCCGCATGGCCTTCAGGGTGTCGCGCAGCATCCAGTCGCCCTGCGGGCCGTCGCGCAGGCGGTCGGGCTGCCCTCCGGCCTTCAGGTCGGCGCCTGAGCAGAAGGCGCGCCCCGCCCCGCCCAGCACGATGACCCGGGCCTCGGTGTCGCGCCGTCGGGCCTCGAAATAGGCCAGCAGCGCCTCGGACATCGGCTGGTTGATGGCGTTGAGTCGCTCGGGCCGGTTGAGGGTCACCCAGTCGACCGCGCCACGGCGTTCCACGCTCAAGACGTCCGTCATGATGATCTCCCCTGGGCTGATTGCGGGAGGCACTTTGAGGGTTTCGGCGCGGCCCGCAACCTGCCGCACGGGCGCCTTGGGCCGCGCTGGCCCCCTTTGCTCAGCATCAGCGGAAAGGGTCGGCCCCGCGTGGCGGACCCTGACCCTCTAGGCGTCCAGAACCTTGCCGGGTTCGATGGTGACGCTCTCGCCGCAGCCGCAGGCGTCGGTCTCGTTGGGATTGCGGAACACGAACTTGGCGGAAAGTTTGGTGGCCTCGTAGTCGATCACCGTGCCGATCAGGAACAGCACCGCCTTGGGCTCCACCAGGATGGTGACGCCCTTGTCCTCGACAACCTCGTCCAGGGGCCCGGCGGCCTCGGCGTATTCGAGGACGTATTCCTGGCCGGCGCAGCCGCCGTTCTTCACCCCGACCCGGAGGCCCGCATAGGGCTTTTCCGCCTTGCCCATGATCTCGCGCACGCGGTCGGCCGCGGCGTCGGTCAGGCTGACGACCTTGGGGCGCGGGCGGCGGGGCCTGGGCGCGGCGGCGGAGAGGTTGAGGTCGGTCATGGTGACTATATGGGGTCAGAACATGTTGAGTTGTAGTTTCGCCTCGTCCGACATCCGCGAGGGATCCCACGGCGGGTCGAACACCAGGTCGACCTTCACGTTGCGCAGGCCCGGGATTTCCCTGACCGCGTCCTCGACCCAGCCGGGCATCTCGCCGGCCACGGGGCAGCCGGGCGCCGTCAGGGTCATGTCGATGGCCACGTCCTTGTCGTCGGAGACATCGACTTTGTAGATCAGGCCCAGCTCGTAGATGTCGACCGGGATCTCCGGGTCGAACACCGTCTTCAGCTTCTCGATGAGCTGGTCGGTGATCAGGTCGAGCTCCGCCTGGCTGAGCGCCGCGGCGGTCCCGTCCGGGGCCTTCTGGGATTCAATAGCGGTTGCGTCATCCATGGTCCGAACGTCTCACGCAAAAAAAGCCTGGGTGCGGGTCAGGGCGTCGACGAAGGCGTCGGCCTCCCCTTCCGTGTTATATAGTGCGAAGCTGGCGCGGGCGCTGGACGTGACGCCAAAGCGCCGCATCAAGGGCTCCGCGCAGTGGGTCCCGGCGCGAACGGCGACGCCGTAGCGGTCGAGGATCTGGGCCACGTCGTGGGCGTGGGCGCCGTCCACCGTGAAGCTGAGGATCGCGCCCTTTCCCGGCGCCTCCCCCAGGACCTTCAGCCAGTTGGCGCCCTTCAGGCCCGCGCGGACCCGCTTGTAGAGCCTGTGCTCGTGGGCGGCGACGGCTTCGCGGTCGAGGCCCGACAGCCATTCGATGGCCGCGCCCAGGCCGATGGCTTCCAGGATCGGCGGGGTGCCGGCCTCGAAGCGCTGCGGCGGGTCGGCGTAGGTGATCTCGTCCATCGACACCGAACCGATCATCTCGCCTCCGCCCTGGTAGGGCGGCAGCGCGGCCAGGCGCTCGGCCTTGCCATAGAGGATGCCGATGCCGGTCGGGCCATAGAGCTTGTGGCCGGAGAAGACGTAGAAGTCGGCGTCCAGCGCCTTCACGTCCACCGCCTGGTGGACGATGGCCTGGCAGCCGTCGAGCAGGGTCAGCGCGCCCACCGCCCGCGCGTCAGCGATCATGCCGGCGACGGGATTGACCGTGCCCAGCACGTTGGACATGTGGCTCAGCGCCACGACCTTGGTCCTGGGGCCCAGCAGCGCCCGATAGGCGTCGAGGTCCAGCCGGCCGTCGTCGAGCACCGGAGCGAACTTCAGAACCACGCCCTGGCGTTCGCGCAGGAAGTGCCAGGGAACGATGTTGGCGTGGTGCTCCATCTCCGTGAGCACGATCTCGTCCCCGGCCTGCAGGGACCGGCCAAGGCCCGCGGCGACCAGGTTGATCGACTCGGTGCCGCCCTTGGTGAAGACCACCTCGGAGACGTCCGCGTTGATGAACCCGGCGACACTTTTCCGGGCTTTTTCATAGGCTTCGGTGGTTTCGTTGGCCAGGGTGTGCAGCCCGCGATGGACGTTGGCGTACGAGCCTTCCATCGCCCGGGTCATGGCCTCGATCACCGCGCGGGGCTTCTGGGCCGAGGCGGCGCTGTCGAGATAGACCAGCGGCTGGCCGTTCACCCGGCGGGTGAGGATCGGGAACTCCCGGCGGACCTGTTCGACATCGAAGGTCATGTGGAGGCCTTCAGATGTTCGGCCGCCCAGGCGCGGGCGACCTCGCGGGCTGGTTCGTGCCCGATGCGGTCGATCACCTCGCCGACGAAGGCCTCGATCAGCAGGGCGCGGGCCTCAGGTTCGGGAATGCCGCGCTGGCGCATGTAGAACATCGCGTGTTCGTCGAGGGCGCCCACCGTATTGCCGTGGGCGCACTGCACGTCGTCGGCATGGATCAGCAGCTCGGGCTTGGCGTCGACCTCGGCGCGGTCCGACAGGATCAGCGCGTGGTGGCCCATGCGGGCGTCGGTGCGGTCGGACCCCTCCTCCACGACGATCCGGCCCTGGAAGACGGCGCGCGACTGGTCGCGGACGACGCCCTTGGTGAGCTGGCTGGTGACCCCGTCGACGCCCATGTGGTCGACGACCGTGGTGAGGTCGGCGTGGCGCTTGCCGGCCAACAGATAGGCGCCGTCGAGGCGCACGGCGGCCCCGGCGCCGGGATGGGCGACCTGGGTCTCGAAGCGCTGGCGCCTGGCGCCGTCGGTCAGCACGGTCTGGTCGAAGCGCGCGTTGGCGCCGAGCGTCACCCGGGCGGTGGAGACATCCACGCCCTCGGCGTCGTCGGCGGCCAGGACGATCCGCTCCAGGCGCCCGCCGCGTCCCACCGCGATCTGCAGCTCGTGGTTGGCGACATAGCCGCTGTCGTCGCCCTCATAGCTTTCCAGCAGGACCAGATGGGCGCCCTCGGCGACCTCGATCCGGGCCGTGGCGGTATGGGAGCCGCCGCCGAGGGCGGCGAAGTGCAGGGCCACCACGAAGGGCTTCGCCTGGGCGGCGCGGATGACCACCGGGCTGGAGGCGTTGACCACGTGGATGGGCAGGTCCGCCAGGGCGGCGAAGGGACCGGCGGGCGCCTCGCCCTCGAAGGCGGCGGACGGCGGCGGCAGGACGCGCAGCAGGCCACGCAGGTCCGTCCAGCGCCAGTCCTCGTCACGCTTGCCCGGAAGCTTGGTGACGTCGCCGGTTTCAAGCGCGGTGGTCAGGCTCACGCGGCCCTCGCATACTTGTCATAGCCTTCGCGCTCCAGTTCGAGCGCCAGTTCCGGACCGCCCGAGGCGGCGATGCGGCCGGCGGCCAGCACGTGCACCCGGTCGGGTTTGATGTAGTCGAGCAGGCGCTGGTAGTGGGTGATGACCAGCATCGCCCGGTCGGGCGAGCGCATGGCGTTGACGCCCTCCGACACGATCTTCAGCGCGTCGATGTCGAGGCCGGAATCGGTCTCGTCGAGGATCAGGAAGCGCGGCGAAAGCATCGCCATCTGCAGGATTTCCATTCGCTTCTTCTCGCCCCCGGAGAACCCGACATTGAGCGGGCGCTTGAGCATGTCGAAGTCGATCTTCAGGGCGGCCGCCTTGGTGCGGGCCAGCTTGAGGAAATCGGGTGCGGAAATCTCGGCCTCGCCGCGCGCCTTGCGCTGGGCGTTGAGCGCGGTGCGGATGAAGGTGAGCGCGGGAACGCCGGGGATTTCCAGGGGATACTGGAAGGACAGGAACACGCCTTTGGCGGCGCGCTCGTTGGGCGACAGGGCCAGCAGGTCCTCGCCGTCGAGGGTGGCGCCGCCCTTGGTGACCTCATAGCCGTCGCGGCCGGTCAGCACGTAGGACAGCGTCGACTTGCCCGCGCCGTTGGGGCCCATGATGGCGTGGACTTCGCCGGCCGGCACGTCGAGCGACAGGCCCTTGAGGATTTCCGTGCCGCCGACTTCGGCGTGGAGATTGGAGATCGAAAGCATCAGACGTTTTGGCCCTTGGCCTTGAACAGCTTGGAAAGCGTGAAGAACATCGCCGGCAGGGCGACGCACAGGTAGCCCGCCCCCAGCCACGGCGAGCGCAAGCCGAAGGACTGGGTCAGGGCGATAAAGAGCGCGGTGGGGACCAGGGTCACGCCGATCAGCGACGCCCAGCCCTTCCAGTTCACCGGCCAGGCGCGCAGCCGGTTGCGGTTGCGGAACACCAGGAACCAGATGTCGTCGGGCCGTTCCGCCATCAGCGCACCTCGTCGGCGAGATACTGGGCCAGCACGTCGAGCGCCTCGGCGACGCTCTTGACCGTCGCCTGTTTGCGCGGCGCGGCGCTGGGCGTCGTGGCCGTGCGCTTGTCGGCGGACGTGACGCTGGCCTCCCCGTCCTCGAAATAGACCCGCAGGCGGAAGTCGTCGTGGTCGAGGGTGACGGCGTAGCGGGTGCGGTCGAGCAGCAGGCGCTTTTCGGTCAGGAACTCACCCTCGGCGGCCAGGGCCTCGAACAGGGCGTTGGCGCGGGCATGGTCGGCCTCCTGCTGGGCGCGCTCGGCGTCCTCGCGGGCCAGCCGGTCCTTCTCGCGGCGAAGGTGCTCGGCCTCGAAGGCGTCGCGCAGCGACATGTTTCGGGTCCCGCGGCTCATCCGACGCTGCCTTCCAGGCTGATCGCCACCAGCTTCTGGGCCTCCACGGCGAACTCCATCGGGAGCTCCTGGAGCACGTCCTTGACGAATCCGTTGACCAGCAGCTGGACCGCCTCCTCCTGGGAGAGGCCGCGCTGCTGGGCGTAGAACAGCTGGTCTTCCGACAGGCGGGTGGTGGTGGCCTCGTGCTCGAACACCGACTGGCCGTTGCGGGCCTCGATGTAGGGCACGGTGTGGGCGGCGCACGACTTGCCGATCAGCAGGCTGTCGCACTGGGTGAAGTTGCGCGCGCCCTTGGCCTTGGGGTGGGCCGAGACCAGGCCGCGATAGGTGTTGGAGCTCTTGCCGGCGCTGATGCCCTTGGAAATGATCCGCGAGCGGGTGTTGGCGCCCAGGTGGATCATCTTGGTGCCGGTGTCGGCCTGCTGGCGTCCGTTGGTGATGGCGATCGAGTAGAACTCGCCGACGCTCTCATTGCCGCGCAGGACGCAGGACGGGTACTTCCAGGTGATCGAGGAGCCGGTCTCGACCTGGGTCCAGCTCACCTTGGAGCGGTCGCCGCGGCAGTCGGCGCGCTTGGTGACGAAGTTGTAGATGCCGCCCTTCCCGGTCTCGGGATCGCCCGGGTACCAGTTCTGGACCGTCGAGTATTTGATCTCGGCGTCGTCGAGGGTGACCAGCTCGACCACGGCGGCGTGCAGCTGGTTCTCGTCGCGCATCGGGGCGGTGCAG
>DASUIJ010000446.1:0-4503 GCA_036279815.1 Phenylobacterium sp.
CGCGGGATCGAGCGCCGGCCTGAGCACGGTCGCGGCCGGGGCCGGGGCGACCGCAGGCGCCGCAGCCTTGTCCGGCGCTCCGTGGCTCAGCGAGATGGCGGCGACGCCGAGACCGGCGACGGAGATCGCCGCGAGCCCGGCCACCGCCAGGGCGGCGACCGGCGCGCGCCGCCGGACCCGCCGGGTCACGGCCGGCCGCACGATCGGCTCGAGGTCGGGCTGGGCGACGCTCGCCGCCTCGGCCACAGGCTCCACGGGCGGTTCCACGGGCGCAGGCGCCGGAGCCGGCGCGGCGGGCCGCGCCCGGGGCGGCGGGACGGAGAACCCGGACAGCATCGAGCCCCGCGCCGGCGAATCGATCAGCCTCTGGGGTTGAGGCGGCCGCGGGGCGGGGCGCCTGTCCTGGGCGGCGCTCCCGGCGATCCGGATGCGGGTGGGCGGCTGGTCGCCCCAGGGGCTCGGGCGGGCGAAAGGGTTCGGGGACGCGTTCGAATCTTGGGGCGGCACTCACATACTCCGGGGTCGCACGGCGATGGTTCCGGCCCCCCGGTCCGCGCGAGACTGGCCTGCGACTTGGTCGGTTCTGTGACGCGCCTCTTGAGCGCCGTGGCGCATGCGGCTCTAACAGGCGGGCCGCGCCGTCGCGGTGAAGCTTGAGGGCTTTGAACCGCATGGCCGCCCCCACCCTGGCTCCCCGCGTGGAGCTCACGATCCGAGGCGTGATCCTGGGGATATTGATCACCGTCGTGTTCACGGCGGCCAATGTCTATCTGGGGCTCAAGGTCGGCCTGACCTTCGCCTCCTCGATCCCGGCGGCGGTGATCTCCATGGCCCTGCTGAGGGCCTTCAAGGACTCCACCATCTGGGAGAACAACATCGTCCAGACCGTGGCCTCGGCCGCGGGCGCCATGTCGTCGGTGATCTTCGTCCTGCCGGGCCTGATCATGATCGGCTGGTGGACCGGCTTCCCGTTCTGGACCTCGTTCGGGATCTGCGCCCTGGGGGGCGTTCTGGGGGTGATGTACACGATCCCGCTGCGCCGGGCCCTGGTGACCCAGTCGCCCCTCCCCTATCCGGAAGGCGTCGCCGCGGCCGAGGTGCTGAAGGTCGGCTCCGGCTCCCGAGGACACGAAAGCGAGGCCGCCGCCGAGGGCCAGGCGGGGCTGATGGCGATCGTCGTGGGCTCGGTGGCGTCCGCCGGCTTCGCGGCGGTGGCCGCCATGCGCGTGTTCGCCGGCGAGGTGGCCACCTATTTCCGCTTCGGCGCCGGGTCGGCCACCGGGATCGGCGGCTCGATGTCGCTGGCCCTGCTGGGCGCCGGCCACCTGATGGGGATCGCGGTGGGCCTGGCCATGCTGACCGGCCTGGCGATCGCGTGGGGCGCCGCCGTGCCGATCCTGACCCACCTGGCCCCCGAGGCCGGCCCGGCGGCGGACATCGCCCAGGGCGTCTGGTCGCACAAGGTCCGCTTCATCGGCGCGGGCGCCATCGGCGTCGCCGCCATCTGGACCCTGGGCAAGCTGATCGCGCCGGTCGGCGCCGGCCTGGCCTCCGCCATCGCCGCCCAGGCCAAGCGCCGCGCCGGACAGGGCCACGAACTGGCCCTGGTGGAGCGCGACATGCCCATCGGCTGGGTGGGCCTGGTCTCGCTGGCCTGCATCCTCCCCATCGGCTTCCTGGTCGCCAAGTTCCTCGAGGGCGGCCCGCTGGCCGCCCTGACCGTCCCGCTGGTGGCCGCCGCCGTCCTCTACATCGTGGTGGCGGGCTTCGCGGTGGCGGCGGTCTGCGGCTACATGGCCGGCCTGATCGGCTCCTCCAACAGCCCGGTCTCGGGCGTGGCGATCCTGGCGGTGCTGGGCGCCTCCCTGCTGGCCCTGGCCATCGGCGGATCGGTCGCCGGAGCCGATCCCAAGCCCCTGGTGGCCTTCGCCCTGCTGGTCACCGGCGTGCTGATCGCCGTGGCGGTGAGCGCCAACGACAACCTTCAGGACCTGAAGACCGGCCAGCTGGTGGAGGCCACGCCCTGGCGCCAGCAGGTGGCCCTGGTGATCGGGGTGGTCGCGGGCTCGGCGGTGATCCCGCCGATCCTGGAGCTGCTCAACAAGGCCAACGGCTTCGCCGGCGCCGCCCACGGCATCGCCGCCAACCCCCTGCCGGCGCCCCAGGCCACCCTGATCTCCACCATCGCCACCGGGGTGATCGGCGGCGAGCTGGACTGGGGCCTGATCGCCATCGGCGGCGCCCTGGGCGCGGTGCTGGTGCTGGTCGACGAGACCCTGCGCGCCACCAGCCGCAACCGCGCCGACGGCCGGACGCTGAGCCTGCCGCCGCTGGGAGTCGGCATCGCCATCTACCTGCCCTCGACCGTGACCTTCCCGGTGGTGATCGGCGCCTGCGTGGGCTGGCTGTTCGACCGCCTGGTCAAGGGCCGTCCCGAGGGCCAGGTGGCCAAGGGCCTGGGCGTGCTGATGGTTTCCGGCCTGATCGTCGGCGAGGGCCTGTTCAACGTGGTGCTGGCGATCCTGATCGTGGTGACCGGCAAGGGAACGCCGCTGGCGGTGGTCGGCGACAGCTTCCAGGGGATCGCGACCCTGCTGGCGGCAGGCGCCTACGTCCTGGTTCCGCTTGGCCTCTACCTCTGGACCTGGCGCAAGGCCCGGAGCGTCTGACCTGAGGCTGGACAGGACCTGAAAAAAGGGCGCAGCCTCCGAAGCGGATAACAACGTAATTCGGGGAAAACGCGCCGATGGCCACCTTTCAACTGAACGGCCGTGCGGTCACGGTCCAGGCGCCCGACGACGCTCCGCTCCTGTGGGTCATCCGTGACGAACTGGGACTGAAGGGCGCCAAGTACGGGTGCGGCGTCGGCCAGTGCGGCGCCTGCGCCGTCCACGTCGACGGCCAGCCTGTGCGTTCGTGCCTGACCCCGGTGGGCGCGGTCGCGGGCTCCAAGGTCACCACCATCGAAGGGTTGGACCCCGCGGGCGCCCACCCGCTGCAGACGGCCTGGATCGAGGCCCAGGCCCCGCAGTGCGGCTACTGCCAGTCGGGCCAGATCATGCAGGCGGCGGCGCTGCTGGCGGCCACCCCGCATCCCACCGACGCCGAGATCGATGCGGCCATGAACGGCAACCTGTGCCGCTGCATGGCCTATGTGCGGATCAAGAAGGCGATCAAGCTGGCCTCGGCCAGATCCGCGGGAGCCCGCGCATGAACCGGCCCCTGATCCCCGCCGCGCCGACGGCCGACGCGCCCTCGCGCCGCACCTTCCTGATCGCCGCCACCGCCACCGGCGCGGTGTTCGGCTTCGCCTCTCCCGCCCTGGCGGCGCTCAACCTGGGTCCGCCCGGCGCCGCCGGATTCGAGCCGACCATCTGGTACCGCGTCGATCCCCAGGGCGTGGTCACGGTCAACGTCATCCGCGCCGAGATGGGCCAGCACGTGGGCACCGCCGTGGCCCGCATCGTCGCCGAGGAGCTGGAGGCCGACTGGGACAAGGTCCGCATCGTCCACGTGGATTCCGACCCCAGGTGGGGTCTGATGGTCACCGGCGGATCCTGGTCCGTCTGGCAGAGCTTCCCGCTGATGAGCCAGGCCGGGGCGGCCGGCCGCATCGCCCTGATCGAGGCCGGGGCCAGGATGCTGGGCGTCGCGCCGAAGGACTGCGTGGCCCGCAAGGGCGCGGTGGTGGCGGGTTCGAAGTCGGTCTCCTACGGCGAGATCGCCGCCAAGGGCGGACTGAAGGCCGGCTTCACCGCCGACGAGCTGAAGGCCATGCCCATCAAGCCGGTCTCCGAGCGGCGGCTGATCGGACACGACACCCAGGCCCGCGACATCCCGGACAAGACCAACGGCAAGGCGATCTACGGCATCGACGCCGAGGCGCCGGGGATGGTCTTCGCGCGGCCGAAGATCCCGCCCACCCGCAACGACAGCAAGGTGGTCTCGGTGGACGACAGCGCCGCCAGGGCGGTGCCCGGCTATCAGAAGTCCCTGGTGCTGGACGACCCCTCCGGCACGGTCCCCGGCTGGGTGGTGGTGCTGGCCGACAGCTTCGTCGCCGCCGATCGCGCCGCCGAACTGGTCAAGGTCCAGTGGACCACGGGCATGTCGGCCACGGTCTCCGAGAAGGACCTGCAGGCCCACGCGGCCCAGCTGATCGCCGATCCCAAGACCGGCTCGACAGTGCTCGACGACCCGGGGGTCGACGACGCCTTCAAGGCGGCCAGGTCCACCCTGGAGGCCACCTACACCACCGCCAGCGCGCTGCATTTCCAGCTGGAGCCGGTCAACTGCCTGGCCCTGGAGAAGGACGGCGTCTTCGAGATCCACACCGGCAACCAGTGGCAGTCCCTGATCCTGCCGACCCTTTCCAAGGCGCTGGGCCGGCCGGAGGACAAGATCGTCCTCAAGACCTACCTCCTGGGCGGCGGCTTCGGGCGGCGGCTGAACGGCGACTATGCGGTGCCCGCGGCCCTGGCCGCCAAGGCCATCGGCAAGCCG
>DASUIJ010000447.1:0-3212 GCA_036279815.1 Phenylobacterium sp.
CGCCGGCGGGAAGCAGGGGGGCGAGCACGGCCCGCAGGCGCGCCGCATCGACCGCGGCGAAGTCGGCGTCAAGCCGGGCGTCGAAGTGATCGAGCATCGCCGACCTTCTTGCGGCGACGAAGGCTTTAGCGTCAACCGCAAGCCGCGCTAGAAGGGGTGCTCAACGAAGATGAGGAGACGAAGATGGACCTGGGCCTGAAGGGCAAGACCGCGATTGTCACCGGCGCGACCCGGGGCATCGGCCGCGCCATCGCCGACCTGTTCGCCGAGGAAGGCGCCAACGTCGCCATCTGCGCGCGCAAGGCCGACGAGGTCGAGGCGACGGTGGCGGCGCTGAGGGCGAAGGGCGTCAAGGCCTTCGGCCAGGTGGTCGACATCGCCGACGGCGCGGCGCTGAAGGCCTTCATCGCCAAGGCCGGCGAGACCCTGGGTGGGATCGATATCGCCGTCTCCAACGCCAGCGCCCTGGTCCAGGGCGCCGACGAGGCCGCCTGGCGGGGCATGTTCGACATCGACATCCTGGGCGCGGTCAATGTCTGGGAGGCGGCCAGGCCGTTCCTGGAAAAGGCCGGGGCCGACAAGGGCGACGCCTGCTTCGTGATCACCTCGTCGATCTCGGCGGCCGAGGCCGCCGCGCCGTCGGCCTACGGCGCCATGAAGGCCGCGCAGATCCACTACGCCAAGGGCATCGCCCGCGAAAACGCCCCCAAGCACATCCGCTGCAACGTGGTCTCGCCCGGCACGGTGTTTTTCGAGGGCGGGGTCTGGGGCAATGTGAAGGCCGGCATGCCGGCCTTCTTCGACCAGATGATCAAGCGCAATCCGACCGGCCGGATGGCGACGCCCGAGGAGATCGCCGCGGCCACCGTGTTCCTGGCCAGCCCCCGCTCGGCCTTCACCACCGGCATCAACATGGTGGTGGACGGCGCGATCAGCTCCCGCGCGAACTTCTAGGAGTAAGGTCCTGGAATATCAGTATTTCCACCTGACGCTCGGCCGCGACCGACAGGCGCAGCGGACGCTCTGCGACCAACTGCGCGCCCAGGCGAGGCCGCCCCTGGCAGTCTTCGCGCCGCTGCTGGGGTTCGCCTCAAACGAGGCTCTGGTGCTCTATGGCGCCGGTGTCGATGCGGATGCGGTGCTGGGCGCGCCGGGAGTCGTCTCGGGCGACCACCACAACCTCAGCCCGACGCTTCGCCCCGCCGACGGCGCCGCGCCGCCGGCCGGGGGGACTTACGTCCACAACTGGTTCACCATCGACGGCGGGGCGGCGGACGAGTTCGTGCGCCTGTCCGGCGAGGCCTGGCCGGACTTCGAGGCGCGATTCGAGACCCGGATCTTCGGTCTGTTCCTGGCCGAGGAAAGCCCGCAGGACCGGGCGTCCGGCGCGCGGCGCCTGCTGCTGATGACGCAGTATCGCGACCTTGGCGAATGGCAGACCAGCCGCGACCCCACCTCGGACGCCATGGCGGTGTTCCTGCGCCGCCGCGAACTCACCCGCGTCTCCCTGGCGCGGGCCTGCCTCCTCATGCCCTGAACGCGAGACCCGCCATGATCGAACGCCAGCTCGATATCGCCACCAAGGACGGCGCGATGAGCACCTTCATCGTCCACCCGGAGCGGGACGGCCCCCATCCGGTGATCCTGTTCTACATGGACGCCCCGGCCATCCGCGAGGAGCTGCGCGACATGGCCCGCCGGTTCGCCAGCGGCGGCTATTACGTGATGCTTCCCAACCTCTATTACCGCTCCGGCGTCATGGAGCTGGGCCCGCTGTCGCCCGACCCCAACCATCCGAGCCGCAAGCAGATGTTCGAGCTGATGGGCTCGCTGAACATCCCGCTGATCATGAGCGACACCGAGGCGCTGCTGGCGTTCGCCGACGCCGATCCGGCCGCGTCGAAGGGCAAGATCGGCACCGTCGGCTACTGCATGAGCGGCCAGTACGCCATCAGCGCCGCCGCCCGCTGGCCCGACCGCGTGGCGGCCGCCGCCTCGATCTATGGCGTGCAGCTGGTCACCGACAAGGCCGACAGCCCGCACCTTGCGGCCCGCAAGGCCAAGGCCGAACTCTATTTCGCCTGCGCCGAGACGGACCACTGGGCGCCGCCGGAAATGGTCAAGGCGCTCGCCGACTCCCTGGCCTCCGACGGGATCGACGCCGAGGTCGAGCATTATCCGGGCGTCGAGCACGGCTTCGCCTTCCCGCAGCGCGCCGCCTACAACAAGGACGCCGCCGAACGGCACTGGGAGCGGCTGATGGCGCTCTACCGGCGCAAGCTGGGCTAGGTCGCGACGCGGGCCGGCGCGAAATCCGCGAAGGCGCGCAGGCTGGCGCGGCCTAGAACGGCTGGACCTTCACGCCCGGCCGCTCGTTGTCCCAGATCATCGAGACGATGCGCCAGCCCAGGTCCGGGTCGCGGTAGAGCTGGATGGAGTTGACGCCGCGCCGCTCCGGCGTGGCGTCGTCCGGCGCCGTGCGGGCCTCGTACAGGCTCCAGACGTGGGCCATGTTGCCCAGCATGTCGATCCGCCGGGCGATCTCGACCTCGTAGAAGTCGTTGGCCTCGAAGAAAGCGGCCACGTCGGCGGTGTAGTCGGCCGGGCTCATGACCTTGATCCAGGCCCGGCCATGGGCGTCCACCCCGGTGCGCATCTGGCGCGCGTCCGGGGTGAAGATCTCCAGTTGTCGCGACCAGGCCCGCGGGCCCTTGGGCCCGGAGACCATGGCGTACATGGCGTCGACGACAGCTCCGACCGCAGCTTCTTCGACACCCATGGCGGTCCTTCCTAGTTGCGCGAGGGGATGACCACCTTCATGCGCTCATAGCCCTTCACGAAGCTGGAATAGACCCGCTTGGGCTCCTCGACCACCTGGATGTCGGGGAAGCGCTTGAGGATCTCCTCCCAGATCACCCGCAGCTGCAGCTCGGCCAGGCGGTTGCCGACGCAGCGGTGGATGCCGAAGCCGAAGGACAGGTGCTGGCGGGGCCGCTCGCGGTCGATGATGTAGGCGTTCGGGTTCTCGATCACCTCGTCGTCGCGGTTGCCCGAGACGTACCACATGACCACCTTGTCGCCCTTCCTGATCAGCTTGCCGCCCACTTCCTGATCGGCCTTGGCGATGCGGCGCATGTGGGCCAGCGGGGTCTGCCAGCGGATGGTCTCGGAGACCATCGAGGGGATCAGACCGGGGTTCTCGCGCAGTTTCC
>DASUIJ010000448.1:0-4492 GCA_036279815.1 Phenylobacterium sp.
GCGCCGGCTGCACAACGCCTCGGACGCGCCGGCCCCGCACGAGCGGATCGAGGGGCTGGAGCTGTTCGACAAGGTGATCGACATCGACCAGTCGCCGATCGGGCGCACGCCGCGCTCGAACCCGGCCACCTATACCGGCGCGTTCCAGCCGATCCGCGACTGGTTCGCCGGCCTGCCCGAGGCCAAGGCCCGGGGCTATGGGCCCGGCCGGTTCAGCTTCAACGTCAAGGGCGGGCGCTGCGAAGCCTGCCAGGGCGACGGGCTGATCAAGATCGAGATGCACTTCCTGCCGGACGTCTACGTCACCTGCGATGTCTGCCACGGCAAGCGCTACAACCGCGAGACCCTGGAGATCCTGTTCAAGGGCAAGTCGATCTCCGACGTGCTGGAGATGACGGTCGACGAGGCCCACGACTTCTTCAAGGCCGTCCCCCCGGTGCGCGAGAAGATGGCCACCCTGCAGCGGGTGGGCCTCGGCTATGTGAAGGTGGGCCAGCAGGCGACGACGCTCTCGGGCGGCGAGGCCCAGCGGGTGAAGCTCAGCAAGGAACTGTCCCGGAAGGCGACCGGCAAGACGCTCTATATCCTCGACGAACCCACCACGGGCCTGCACTTCGAGGATGTGAAAAAGCTGCTGGAGGTTCTCCACGAGCTGGCCGACCAGGGCAACACGGTGGTGGTGATCGAGCACAATCTCGACGTGGTGAAGACCGCCGACTGGCTGATCGACTTCGGACCGGAGGGCGGCGACGGCGGCGGCGAGATCGTGGCCATGGGAAGCCCGGAGCAGGTGGCGGCCAACTCCAAGAGCTGGACCGGACGCTACCTGAAGGAACTGCTGGCGCGTCACGCCCAGCGGCATGGGGCCGCGCGCAAACTGGTCAGCGCCTAGGGTCCCTCCCCTTCTGGCGGAGGAAGGGTTCCCTCAAACAGACGTTTGAAATAACGTCGTTCCATTCCCTTGTTGATTGGAGACCGCCCATGATTCTCTACGGCGCGCCGATGCCGGCGCCGAACCCCCGTCGCGTGCGGATCTTCCTGGCCGAAAAGGGCGTCGACCTGCCCGAGACCACGGTCAACATGATGAAGCGCGAACACAAGTCGCCGGAGTTCCGGGCCAAGAACTCCATGGGCCAGATCCCGACCCTGGAGCTGGACGACGGCACCTGCATCTCCGAAACCGTCGCGATCTGCCGCTATTTCGAGGAGCTGCACCCCAATCCGCCGCTGTTCGGAACCACGCCGGTGGAGAAGGCGCTGGTCGACCAGTGGATCCGACGCGTGGAGTTCGCGGCGATGACCCCCGTGGGCAATTTCTGGCGTCACGCCCACCCGCGCACGGCGGCGCTGCTGACCCAGTACAAGGACTTCGGGGAATCCAACAAGGCGACCTATCAGGGGGCGCAGAAATACATGAACCGCGAGCTGGAGGGTCATGACTTCCTGGTCGGCGACACCCTGACCATGGCCGACATCTGCCTGCTCTCCACGGTCGACTTCGCCGAATGGATCGGCCTGCCGGTCGAGGACGAGTTCGAGAACCTGGTGGCCTGGCGGGCCCGGATGAAGGCCCGGCCCAGCGCCGACGCTTGATACTCCGCCCCCGCCGCCCCCGGCGAACGCCGGGGGTGAGCGGGCGTGGGAGTCCCGGCCTAGGTCGGCGCGGGCTTGGAATGCAGCGAGGCGGCGGCTTCCGCCGTCTCGTCGCGCAGTTCGCGATAGGCCTCGGCCAGGGGCGAATAGATCATCACCACCTGCAGGGTCGGCAGCAGCAGTTGCACCAGCAGGGTCACGGCGAAGGCGAACAGGGCGACCGGCCCCATGGACATGGGGTGGGCCATCGCCTCCTGGCCGCCGGCCAGGGCGATGAAGATGTAGCCCACCACGGTGAACAGCACCCAGACCATGAAGTAGAAGATGATCGCCAGGCCCGACATGCCCAGCAGGCTCCAGAAGTGGCCGTGGGTTAGCCGCCAGGACGCCAGGATGGCGATGCGATGCTCGGCGAAGGTCATGGGCGTCGCCATCAGCAGGCGCACGCCGCCCCAGATCACGAAACCCGCCAGGATCAGGCCGGCGACGACGCCCAGCAGGCCTCCGACCGCGTCGGCGAACAGCTTGACCACGATCAGCGAGACCATGCCGATCGTGAACAGCACCACATTGACCACGGTGAGGCGAAGTTCGTCCGCGCCGATCCGCATGTGGGCGATCCCCTTCTCCTCCGGCCGCAGCACCATGCGGTAGATGGAGGCGGTCAGCACCGACAGCACGAAGACCGCGATCAGCAGGATGAGGACGAAGGCCGGCCAGGAATGCTGCAGGACGCTGCCGTAGGCCCCGAGGTCGCCGGACTTCATGCCGCCCTGCTGGACGAACCTGATGAACCCGGGACCCAGCCCCAGGACCATGACCACGGCCATGACCATGATGCCGAGGAAGTAGAATATGCTCCAGGCCAGGACCGTGCCCGGACGATCCTTCACGAGCCTGAAGCCCTGCAGCGCCGACTCGCTCGGCGAAAACCTAGTCATTTCCCTACCTGGACCGATTTGCTCACCAGAGCAGAACGAGTCGGTCGCACCTTTGCTCCGGAATGTTGGGATGCGCCCCGGCGGCCTGCAAGGCCCGGCTCGCGATCCTTTGCGATCGTTGCTAGTTAGACACGCATGACGACACTTCCTGTACACGTGATCGGCGGCGGCCTGGCCGGATCGGAGGCCGCCTGGCAGATCGCCGAGGCCGGCGTTCCCGTGGTGCTGCACGAGATGCGGCCCGTGCGCGGCACCGACGCCCACCAGACGGAGGGCCTGGCCGAGCTGGTCTGCTCCAATTCCTTCCGCGCCGACGACTGGACCGGCAACGCCGTGGGCCTGCTGCACGCCGAGATGCGCAGGCTGTCCTCGATCATCATGGCCTGCGGCGACGCCCACCAGGTCCCGGCCGGCGGGGCGCTGGCGGTGGATCGCGAAGGCTTCTCCCAGGCCGTGACGGCCAGGCTGGAAGCCCACCCGCTGGTGACCATCGCCCGCGAGGAGATCGCCGGCCTGCCGCCGGAGGACTGGGACAGCGTGGTGGTCGCCACCGGCCCCCTCACCTCGCCCGCCCTGGCCCAGGCGGTGCTGGAGCTGACCGGCGAGGGCCAGCTGGCCTTCTTCGACGCCATCGCGCCGATCGTGACCTTCGAGTCCATCGACATGGGCGTAGCCTGGCGGCAGTCGCGCTACGACAAGGAAGGCCCCGGCGGCGACGCGGCGGCCTACATCAACTGCCCCATGGACAAGGCGCAGTACGAAGCCTTCATCGACGCCTTGCTGGCGGGGCCGAAGTCGGAATTCAAGGACTGGGAGAACGTGCCCTACTTCGACGGCTGCCTGCCGATCGAGGTGATGGCCGAACGGGGCCGCGAGACCCTGCGCCACGGCCCCATGAAGCCGGTGGGCCTGACCAATGACCACAATCCCCAGGAGAAGGCCTACGCGGTCGTCCAGCTCCGGCAGGACAACGCCCTGGGCACCCTTTGGAACATGGTCGGTTTCCAGACCAAGCTGAAGCACGGCGCCCAGACCGAGATCTTCCGCACCATTCCGGGCCTGGAGAAGGCGGTGTTCGCCCGGTTGGGCGGCCTGCACCGCAACACCTTCCTCAACAGCCCGCGCCTGCTGGACAGGCAGCTTAGGCTGAAGGCTCAGCCTCGCCTGCGGTTCGCGGGCCAGGTGACCGGGGTCGAGGGCTATGTGGAGAGCGCCGCGGTGGGCCTGCTGGCCGGCCGCTTCGCCGCCGCCGAGCGCCTGGGCCGCCCCATCGAGGCGCCGCCCGCCACCACGGCCCTGGGCGCCCTGGTCGGCCACATCACCGGCGGCCACCTGGACGCCGGCAAGGGCAGCTTCCAGCCGATGAACATCAATTACGGCCTGCTGCCGCCCCTGGAGGTCGCCAAGCGCGACGCCGAGGGCCGGCGACTGGGCGCCAAGGAAAAGAGCCGCAACAAGAAGCGCGCGGTGGGCGAGCGCGCCCTGGCCGATCTCGACGCCTGGCTGGCCGGACCGCCGGCCCTGGCGGCGGAATAGGCCGTCAGACGGCGCCGCGCAGGACCGCCCAGAACACTCGCAGCCGCGCCTCCAGCGGTCCGGGACGCCGTCCCTTCGCCCGTCGGCGGGCGAGGGTGGCGTGGGCGACGGCGGGAAAGGCCCCGGCGGACAGGCCGCGGGCGGCGCTCAAGGCGTCGGCCAGGGCGCGTTCGGCCTCCGGCCCGGCGAGCCCAGCCGTCCCCATCAGCCGCCCGATCGCCCAGCCCGAGCCGCCCGCCTCGGCCTTGGCCAGGTCGGCTTCGAGGTCCAGCACCAGGGCGGCGACGGTCGCAGCCCCCCCGCCGGTGTCCCTGGCCCAGTCCAGGGCTTCGGCCAGTTCCATCGGCCTGGCGTCGAGCTCGCGGTAGCGGCCCTCGATCATCGCCTCCAGGGGCGCGCGGGGCAGGCCTCGGCGGCGGATC
>DASUIJ010000449.1:0-2716 GCA_036279815.1 Phenylobacterium sp.
TCGATGTGGTCTGGCAGAACGGCTACGGCTGGCCGGTCTATCGCGGCGGCCCGATGTGGTACGGCGACCAGGCCGGCCCCGCCAAGGTCCTGGAGAAGATGAAGGAGTTCCAGGCCAAGATGGGCGACCAGTTCAAGCCCGCGCCCCTGCTCGAGAAGCTGGTGGCCGACGGCAAGAAGTTCTCCGACCTCTAGGAACCGACAGCCCGCCTTGGCCCACGCCGAGGCGGGCTTCTTTTTGACCCGCTACCTCCCCCTACGTCACGTCTGGGGGTTCGATTTCCTCCCCAACTGACAGGATATTTCCATGCGCGAAGCCGTCATCGTCTCCACCGCCCGCACGCCGATCGGCAAGGCCTACCGCGGCGCGTTCAACAACACCTCGGGCGCCGAGCTCGGCGGCCACGTGATCGCCCAGGCCGTCGCCCGCGCCGGCATCGATCCGGCCACCGTGGACGACGTGGTGATGGGCGCGGCCCTGCAGCAGGGTTCGACCGGCAACAACATCGCCCGCCGCGCCCTGCTGCGCGCTGGCCTGCCGAACACGGTGTCGGGCATGAGCCTGGACCGCCAGTGCTCGTCCGGCCTGATGGGCATCGCCACGGCCGCCAAGTACATCATCAACGACGGCGCCCAGGTGGCGATCGGCGGCGGGCTGGAGTCGATCAGCCTGGTGCAGAACGACAAGATGAACCGCTTCCGCACCAGCGATAAGTGGCTGGACGAGCACGTGCCGGAAATCCACACCTCGATGCTCGAGACCGCCGAGATCGTGGCGGAGCGCTACGGCGTCAGCCGCGAGGCGCAGGACGAGTATGCGTTCCAGTCCCAGCAGCGCACCGCCGCGGCCCAGGCCGCCGGCGTGTTCAACGCCGAGATCGCCCCGCTGACCTCGATCATGATGGTGCAGAACAAGGAGACCGGCGAGTTCTCCGAAAAGGAAGTCACCCTCACCAACGACGAGGGCAACCGCCCCTCGACCACCCTGGCCGACCTGCAGAAGCTGGCCCCGGTGTTCAAGGGCGGCCAGTACGTCAAGGAAGGCAAGTACGTCACGGCAGGCAACGCCAGCCAGCTGTCCGACGGCGCCGCCGCCGTGGTGTTGATGGAGGCCAAGGAAGCCGCGCGCCTGGGCCTGACCCCGCTCGGCGCCTATCGCGGCATGGCCGTGGCCGGCTGCGGCCCTGAGGAAATGGGCATCGGCCCGGTCTTCGCCATCCCCAAGCTGCTCGAGCGCAATGGCCTGAAGATCGACGACATCGACATGTGGGAGCTGAACGAGGCCTTCGCCTCGCAGTGCCTCTACTGCCGCGACAAGCTGGGCATCGATCCGGCCAAGTACAACATCTCCGGCGGCGCCATCTCCATCGGCCACCCCTACGGCATGACCGGCGCACGGGCGACCGGACACATCCTGCACGAGGGCAAGCGCCGGGGCCTGAAGTACGGCGTCGTCACCATGTGCATCGGCGGCGGCATGGGCGCTGCGGGTCTGTTCGAGATCTTCTAAGATAGTTCAACATTGAACCATCTAGGGAAGGGCCGTCCGCGAGGGCGGCCCTCTTTCGTGAGCGTCCTCCCGCTGTCGGCGGCGACCGACGCCCTGGCCTGAGCCGGCGGGATTGAGCGGAACCAAGCTGCGCCACATCGGTTTCCTCGCCAGCGCAAGGAGACGGCGATGGACGCAGGCGGCATCAGGGAAAGTCTGGCGGGGGCGGCGCGCGGGTTCGCAGGTCCGCGGGGCGCGTCGGCGCGCCACGCGGCGATCGGGATGGCGATCGCGGCGGGCGCCGTGCTGGCCTCGACGCTCGTCGCCCGGCGTCTCGCGCCCGCCGACAATCCGGAGATCGAGGCGGTCCATGGAGCGACACGGCCTGGGCTTCGTCTGCCGCCGCACGCCGTCTTCTCGGTCATCTGGCCGCCGCTGTTCCTGGCCCTGACCCTGTCGGGCCTGAGGATCTGGAACGCCCCGCGCAGCCCGGCGCGAGCCCAGGCGCTGACCCTCTGGGGCGTGGCGCAGGCGCTGAACGCGCTGTGGATGGCGCTCGGCCCCGGTCGGCTGGGCGGCCGGCTCACCATGGCGGTGGCCTCTCTGGGAACGTCGGCCGCCTATGCCTGGCGGGCGCGGCAGGTGGATGCGCCGGCGTCGGGGCTGGCGGGGCCCTATATGGGCTGGATCGGTTTCGCCAACGTGCTGACCGAGGAGCTGTGGCGGAAGTCCGGGGCCCGCCCGACGATTCACTAGGATCAGAGCCTCGGAACCGACGAAACCCGCGAAAACCCGGTTGACCCGGCCCCTGGGACCGCCCCGATACGGACAGAGGTCAGCGATCAACGAGGTGATTCGTGAACTCTTCCGCCCAATTCCTGAGCCCGTCCGAAGCCGCCAGGCGGCTGGGTGTCTCCGCCAAGGCCCTGCGGCTCTATGAGCAGCGCGGTCTCGTCGCGCCGGTCCGCACCGGGGCCGGATGGCGGGCCTACGGCCCCGACGAGATGGCCCGGGCCGCCGAAATCGCGTCCCTGCGCGCCCTGGGCCTGAGCCTCGCGGCGGTGGCGCGGGTGCTGGCAGGCGATCCCCAAAGCCTGGAGCCGGCCCTGGCCGCGCACCAGGCGTCCCTCGAAGGGCAGGTCCGCCAGCTGGCGGGCGCCGTCGAAAAGGTCCGTGGCCTCAGGGCCGACCTCGCCCGGGGCCAGGCGCCGGGCGCGGGAGACCTGGC
>DASUIJ010000450.1:0-4152 GCA_036279815.1 Phenylobacterium sp.
GCCTCCAGGCTCTGGACGCTGGCCCCCGGCGACCTGATCTATACCGGGACCCCCGAAGGCGTCGGTCCCCTGGTCAAGGGCGACCGGGTCGAGGGCGAGGTCGAGGGTGTCGGCCGTCTCGCCTTCACGGTGGCCTGACCATGAGCCTGACCCTCTACAGCGCCTGGCGCGCCACCGCCCCCTACCGGGTGCGGATCGGGCTCGCCCTCAAGGGCGTCGCTTACGAATACGTCCCGGTCGACCTGCTGGCCGGGGAGCAGCACAAGGCGGCGTATCGCGCGGTCAATCCGCAGCGCCTGACGCCGGCGCTGGACCTGGGCGACGGATCGCCGGTGCTGACCCAGAGCCTGGCCATCCTCGAATGGCTGGAGGAGACCCGCCCGGAGCCGGCCTTCCTGCCCAAGGACCCCCTCGACCGGGCCCGCGTGCGCGCCATGGCCATGGTGATCGCCTGCGACATCCATCCGCTGAACAACACCCGGGTGGTCCGCGCCCTGGAGGCCATGGACGTGGCCGCGCCCCGCCGCGCCAAGTGGATCGAGCGCTGGATCGTCGACGGCTTCAACACCCTGGAGCCGATGATCGCCCGCTACGGCAAGGGCTACGCCTTCGGCGACCAGCCCGGCCTGGCGGACATCTGCCTGATTCCCCAGGTCTATTCGGCCAGGCGTTTCGACGTCGATCTGGCGGCCTTTCCGTCGATCTGCGCCGTGGCCGACCATGCGGCGGAGCACCCCGCCTTCGCCGCCGCCCATCCCGCCAACCAGCCGGACGCCAAGGAGGCCTGATCGCAATGCTGGACGACCTGAAGGGCAACAACCGCCGCTGGGCCGCGGGAAAGCTGGCGGTGGACCCGGGCTTCTTCAAGCGCCTGGAAGGCCAGCAGAGCCCGGAGTACCTGTGGATCGGCTGTTCGGATTCCCGCGTGCCGGCCAACGAGATCGTCGACCTCGACCCGGGCGAACTGTTCGTGCACCGCAACGTCGCCAACCTGGCCCCGCCGCAGGACGCCAACTACCTGTCGGTGCTGCAGTTCGCGGTCGACGTCATCAAGGTCAAGCACATCATGGTCGTGGGCCATTACGGCTGCGGCGGCATCGCGGCCGCCGTGGACGGCCAGCGGCGCGGCCTGGTGGATCACTGGCTGCATCCGATCCGCGACATCTATTCGGAACACCGGGACGAACTGGAGCTCCTGCCCGAAGGCCGCACGCGCCTTGACCGGCTGTGCGAACTGAACGTGATCCGCCAGGTGAAGAACGTCGCCTCCGACGTCTTCGTCCAGGACGCCTGGGCGCGGGGCCAGCCGATCTGCGTCCACGGCTGGGTCTATTCGATCTCCAACGGCCTGATCACCGACCTGAACGTGGCCGTGGGCGACCAGGCCGGGCTGGAAGCGCTCTAGCCGCCCTTGATCCGCACCCGGGACATGGCCTTGCGGCCCTGCCCGTCGACCACGGTCAGCCGGTAGAAGCCCGGTCCCCGGGGCTTCCAGACCGCCCGGCCGCTGACCGGATCGCGCGGCAGCGGCTCGCCTTGCACATACCAGCTCAGCGCCTCGCCGCCGGCCGCCAGGACCAGGCCGCGGGCGTTCGGTCCGAAGGCTTCCACCCGCACCGTCGAGCCGTCCGGCGGAAAGATCAGGCGCGGGCCCTCTGGGGCCTGGCGCAGGGTCTCCAGCGCCTGGGGCGCGGCGCGGGGCGCGATGGGGCGCGGCGCGGCGGGCGGGGCGTCCAGGAGGTCGGCCACGTCGAACAGCAGCGGCAGGGCGGCGTCGCGGCCGGTGAGGCCGCCGCGGGCGCCGCCGTCGGCGCGCCCCGTCCAGACCACGATGGCGTAGCGGCCCACCACCCCGGCGGCCACGGCGTCGCGGAAGCCGTAGGAGGTGCCGGTCTTGAAGGCCATCAGCGGCCGGCCCCGGGTCAGGGCGGCGGCCGTGGTCCCGGCGGGCGGCGGGGTCTCGCGCAGGATGTCCAGCACCTGCTGGGCGGCCTCCTTGCGCATCAGCCGCCGGCCGGCCTGGCGCGGGCGCCGCGCGGCCTCGTCTTGCGTCCAGGCCAGGGGCTTGGCGACGCCGCCGTCCCCCAGCGCCGCGTAGAGCCTGGCCAGGTCGCGCAGGGTGATCCCCACTCCGCCCAGGGCCAGCGCCAGTCCCGGCGTCCGCGTCTGCCGCTTCGGACGCACCAGGGCCACGTCGATCGCCGCCAGCCGCGCCTCGAAGGCGGCGGGGTCCACCTTCTGCAGCAGCTCCACCGCCGGGACATTTAGGGAGTGTGAAAGGGCCTCGCGGGCGGTCACTCGACCATGGAACATTCTGTCGAAATTCTCCGGTTGGTAGTCGGCGAACCGACGCGGGGCGTCCTCCAGCACCGTGTCCGGCGCGGCGATCCCGTCGTCGAAGGCCAGGCCGTAGATGAACGGCTTCAGCGACGAGCCCGGCGAACGGACCGCCCGGGTCATGTCGATCCAGCCGCCGGGCCGGTCGAGGCCGCCGGAGCCGACGGCGGCGCGCACGGCCCGGGTGGGGATCTCCACCACCAGGATGGCCGCGGTGTCCTCCGGTCCCTGGGCGCGGGCGGCCCGGGCCGCCAGGGGCTCCAGCCGGGCCTGCAGGCCGGCGTCCAGGGTCGTGACCACCGAGGCCTGGCTGGCCGGCGCCGCGCGGGCCAGCTCCCCCGCCACGTGCCAGGCCAGGGCCGGGAAGCGGGCGCGGGCGGGCAGGGGATCGGCCTCGGCCTCGGCGGCCTCCGCCTCGGTGAGGCGCCGCGCCCGGATCATCTTGTCCAGCACGGCCCGGCGGGCTTCGCGGGCGGCCTCGGGCCGACGGTCCGGGCGGCGCGCCTCGGGCGACTGCGGCAGGGCGATCAGCAGGGCCTGCTCGCCGTCGGTCAGGGTCTCGGGCTCGTGGCCGAAATAGGAGAGGCTGGCCGCGCGCACCCCTTCCAGGTTGCCGCCATAGGGGGCCAGGGTCAGGTAGAGCGCCAGGATCTGGCGTTTGGACAACCTGGCTTCGATCTGCAGGCTGCGGGCCATCTCGATCAGCTTGGAGCCGAAGGTGCGCGGCCTGGGCTCCAGCAGTCGGGCGGTCTGCATGGTCAGGGTCGAGGCGCCCGAGGCGGCGCGGCCGTGAACCAGGGCCGAGCCCGCCGCGCGGGCCAGGGCGAGCGGATCGACGCCGGGATGCAGCCAGAACCGGGCGTCCTCCACCGCCACCAGCCGACGCTGGAAGCTGCGGTCCGTCCGTTCCAGGTCGGCCCGGATCCGCCAGCGGCCGTCCTCGACCGGCAGGGCCCTCAGCCAGGCGCCGCGGCGGTCGAGGGCCACGGGAGACGACCGGACGGCCCGGCTCATGTCCGGCGGAAAGGCGGCGTCCAGGGCGAAGACCGCGGTCTCGACCGCGATCACGGCCATGAGCGCCTTTGTCAGCCGCCGCACCGTTCCCTGGGCAGCGGAGCCGGACGAAGGGTCTCCCGGATCCCTCCGCCGGACTCGACCGCCGCCTTCTCCCGCATCGGGAGAAGGCGCGCCCCTGGCGTCCTCCCGCATCATGGCCCCGGCGCGATGGCGATGCGGCCGGCGCCGGTGCGGGCGTTGAGGGCCGGGCGGTACATGTCGCGGGCCTGGGCGCCCGGCAGCAGGAACTCACCCGGCGTCACGGCGCGGGCCACATAGGCGAAGCTGAAGGCCGACTTCCCCGGCAGGTCCATGGCGGCCACATAGCGGTCGTCGCGGCTCTCCTGGACGTCGGCGCCGGACAGGGTCCCCAGGAACCGGAACGGGCCGTTCTGGGCGTCGTCGGCCCCCAGGACCGTCTCGATCTCGAAGCCGGCGGGCAGGGGATCGTCCACCACCAGGGACATGGTCCGCGCCTGGGGGGAGCGGCCGGACACCACCACGATCACCCGGTCGCCCTGGCGCAGGCCCGCGGGATCGACCGGCCCGCCGGTGAACGACACCAGCCGCTTGGTGAGCGACAGGCCGTTCTGCTGGGCCAGGGGCGGGGCCACCGGGGTTCCGGTCACCGTCACCATCCGCCACAGGGCGCCGCCGGAATTGACGAACCGCGCGGCCGACAGCCTCCCCACCGCCCAGCGCGGCGCCGGCCCCGTGGCCGGCAGCGGTATGGCGCCCGTGGCCTGCACCTTCATCGGT
>DASUIJ010000451.1:0-3446 GCA_036279815.1 Phenylobacterium sp.
GGCCATAGTCGAACTGGCGAAGGTTGGGGTGCGGATTCACCGGCGTCTGGTAACGCGCCGCCCAGCGTCCGAGGTCGCCGTTGGCGTAGCGATACTTGTTGGCCGACTCCATGGTCGTGGGGCGGTTTCCGACCAGCTTCATGAGCTCGAGGATCCGGAACGGCGTGTAGGTGACCGAGCTGCCCGTCCGCTGGGCGAGCGCGGAGATCTGAGTGCTCGCCAGATAGGTGTAGGGGCTCAGGAAATCGAAATGGAACTCCAGCTTCGGCATGTGTCGACCTCGGATGCGATGCGGGCGGCGCAGGTTGCGCCTTCCTCGGTCAAAGAAATGATAAGCATCATGTTATTTGTCAAGGCGGCCGAGCGGGCGGCGGCGCGGGTCATGCTCCGGGGTTCGGCCCCGCCCCTGGATGGCGGGACCAGGCGATCAATCGATGCCCAGTCGCGACCGCAGGGCGGCCCGGCTGGTCTTGAGGATCCTGCGCGACTCCCGGGGATCGGCCATGGCCCGCGCCAGCACCAGCGCCCCGACCAGCTCGGCCAGCACCGAGCCGGCAAGCTCGTCGGGATTGTCCTTGCCCAGCGCTTCCAGCCAGACGGCGATGCGCCGCGCGATGGTGGCGGTCCCGGTCTGGAAAGCCTCTCGAGCCTCGTCGCTCAGTCGCGGCACATCACCCGCCAGGGCGGCGATCGGACAGCCGTGGTCCCGATGCTCCCGGTGCTGCTGGGACAGGTAGGCGTCGATGTAGGCGGCCAGCGAGCTGGCGGGTGTGCGGCCGTCGACGATGGCGTCGAACCGGTCGTTCACTTCGGAGACGGCGTCTGCGATCGCATTGACGATCAGGTCGTCCTTGGACTTGAAATGGACGTAGAACCCGCCGTGGGTAAGGCCTGCGCCGGCCATGATGTCGGCGACGACCACGCCGTCCGGCCCGCCCCTGCGAAGCGAGGTTGAGGCTTCCCGCAGGATCCTGGAGCGGGTGCGTTCCTTGTGTTCAGCCGTATACCGCATGCGACCTCGTGGAATGATGTCTGACATCATATAGCATCTCGATGCGCCCAGAGCGACCTCGGGATGGGATCTGCCTCGGGGGAGAAGACGGCCGCGGTTGTCCCGGCGAGGTTTTCGATCGATACCGGATCGCCGAGACCTGTCCATTCCAGCCGAATCCGGAGCCGATGCCTCAGCCCGCGAGCGCCGACCCCGTCCAGATCGACGAGGCCCTGGTGGGGCGGCTGGTGGCCGCCCGGTTTCCGCAATGGGCCGACCTTCCGATTCGGGCGGTGGCGATCGGCGGCTGGGACAACCGGACCTTTCATCTGGGCGAACACATGATCGTGCGCCTGCCCAGCGCCCGCCGATATGCGCCACAGGCGTTGAAGGAGCAGCGCTGGCTGCCGCGCCTCGCGCCCCAGCTGCCCCTTCCTATCCCAACGCCCCTGGGGATCGGGGAGCCGGGCGAGGACTTCCCCTGGCCCTGGTCGGTCTATGCCTGGATCGAGGGTGAGACGGCGGCGGCCGCCGGGATCAGCGACATGCGCCGGTTCGCGATCGACCTCGCCCGGTTCCTCGCCGCCCTGCAGGGGATCGGCGCCGCGGACGGCCCCCTGGCCGGGCCGCACAACTTCTTCCGCGGCGGACCGCTGGCGACCTACGACGCCCAGACCCGCGAGGCGATCGCGACCCTGGGCGGCAGGATCGACAGTCGGGCGGTGACGCAGGTGTGGGACGCGGCGCTCGCGGCCGCCTGGCGGGGCGCGCCGGTCTGGGTGCATGGAGACGTCAGCGCCGGAAACCTGCTGGTGCGGGACGACCGGCTGAGCGCTGTCATCGACTTCGGGATGCTGGGCGTCGGCGACCCCGCCTGCGACCTCGCCATCGCCTGGACCTTCCTGGAGGGGGACAGCCGCGAGGCCTTCCGCGAAGCCTTGCCGCTCGACCCGGGCATGTGGGCCCGCGGGCGAGGCTGGACCCTGTGGAAGGCCCTGATCGTGTTCGCCGCCCTGCCCGGCGCGAACCTGCTCGACGCGGAGAAATCCCAGCGGATCATCGACGACCTGATCGCCGAACATCGACGACTGGCCGAATAGACGCCTGGCCCGGGATCCGGGCGCGGACGGGAGGGCTCAGGCGGCCAGCGCCCTGGCGATGGCGGCTTCCAGCTCCTCGGGCCTCGTGGTCGGCGCATACCGGCCGATCACCTTGCCGTCCCGGCCGATCAGGAACTTGGTGAAGTTCCATTTGATGGACGGGCTGCCCAGCAGGCCCTTCTTCTCGCGCTTCAGGTAGTCGAACAACGGGTCGGCCTTGGGTCCGTTGACCTCCACCTTGCCCAGGACGGGAAAGGTCACGTCATAGGTCAGGGAACAGAAACTGGCGATCTCGGCGGCGTCGCCCGGCTCCTGGGCGCCGAACTGGTTGCACGGGAACCCCAGCACGGCGAAGCCCTGGTCCTTGTGCTTGCGATAGAGCGCCTCCAGCCCCTCATACTGGGGCGTGAACCCGCATTTCGAGGCGGTGTTGACGATCAGGACCACCTGGCCGCGATAGGCGTCCAGCGGCGCCGGGGAGCCGTCGGCGGCCTGGGCGATGAAATCGTAGATCTGGGGCAAGCGGGATCTCCTGAGGCGCATCGCAGACGACAGGCGAGCCCACCGGCGCGGGATGCGCCGCGCCGGCGGCCTTCCTGTCTAGTCCGTGGTGTCGTCGATCGGGGCGTCGGGACCGTTCTTCTTCATCGATTCAATGGCGTTCTTGGCGCCAGACTTGGACGAATAGCCTTCGGTCGAGAAGATCGTCTCGCTGTTGTATTTGAAACGGACGCGGAACTCGCCTGCCTTGTCCTTATAGATTTCAAATTTGTGAGCCATCTCAGGCCTCCTTGCTGGCATCGGGAGCCGATCGACAGCCCCGAATACATGCTGGAAGTGTTCCCGCGCGCGCGTCAAGGCACGGGATTGCGACCCAGGGCTGAACGCGCCACATTATCAGGGCGCTCTCCAGCGTTCCGAACCGGAGCATTCCCCCAATGCGCGCTTTCATTCTTACGTCCCTCATCACCCTGGCCGCGGCGCCCGCCCTGGCCGCGCCGCCCGAGGTCCAGGTCAAGATCGGACCCAAGCTGCATGACCAGGCCGTCCGCGAACTGGGCCTGCGCGAAGTCGACGGCCTGGCCGCCGATCTCCGTCGGCAGGTCGAGCGGGAGCTTGGCCGCACCGGCGTCCTGGAGGGCGCCCGGCTGGAACTTACCCTGGTGGACGCCAAGCCCAATCGGCCGACCTTCAAGCAGCTCGGCGACAAGCCCGGCCTGTCCTACGAAAGCTTCGGCGTCGGAGGTGCGACCATCGAGGGCCGGGCCATCGCCGTGGACGGCTCGGTGACCCCGATCCGCTATCGCTGGTACGAGACCGACATCCGCAACGCGCCCTATCGGATGACCTGGTCC
>DASUIJ010000452.1:0-2505 GCA_036279815.1 Phenylobacterium sp.
GAAGCGCCCTGGGGCGACGCCCGGCCCGAAGGCGACGCCGTGGTGACCCGCGAAGTCGACGTGCTGTGCGGCGCCCTCGCCGCCGATTGCGCGCCGATCCTGTTCGCCGACGCCGAAGCCCGGGTCGTGGCCGCCGCCCACGCGGGCTGGAAGGGCGCGCTGGGCGGAATCGTCGAGTCCACGGTGGCGGCCATGCGCGGCCTGGGCGCCAGGCCCCACCGCACGGTCGCCGTGGTCGGCCCCTGCATCGGGCCGGCGTCCTACGAGGTGGGCCTGGAGTTCATGGAGACGTTCGTCGCGGCAAACCCGGCCAACGCCAGGTTCTTCGCCGCCGGCGAAACGGCGGACAAGCGCATGTTCGACCTGCCGGCCTTCGTGCTCTGGCGGCTGAGGGCCGCGGGGATCGACGCCTGCGCCTGGGTGGGCGCGGACACCTGCGCCGACGAGTCGCAGTTCTTCTCCAACCGCCGGGCGTTTCGGCGCGGGGAACCCGACTTCGGACGGCTATTGTCGGCGATCGTCCTGGAATGACCGCCGGGGGCCTTGTCCACGGCCCCTCGCCTGCTACAAGCCCGCGCGACAGGTTAACACCGTGGGGGCCCGATGAAGCTGCTGGCTGGCAACTCCAACCGAACGCTGGCCGAGGCCGTCGCCTCTCACCTCGACCTGCCCCTGACCAAGGCGCAGGTGAAACGCTTCGCCGACAACGAGATCTTCGTCACCATCGACGAGAACGTCCGCGGGGAAGACGTCTTCGTCATCCAGTCGACCAGCTATCCCGCCAACGACAACCTGATGGAGCTGCTGATCTGCATCGACGCGCTGAAACGCGCCTCGGCCAAGCGGATCACGGCGGTGATGCCCTATTTCGGCTACGCCCGACAGGACCGGAAGACCGGCGGCCGGACCCCGATCTCCGCCAAGCTGGTGGCCAACCTGATCACCCGGGCCGGCGCGGACCGGGTCCTGACCATGGATCTGCACTCCGGCCAGATTCAGGGCTTCTTCGACATTCCCACCGACAACCTGCTGTCGGCGCCGCTGATGGCGAACGACATCAAGGCCCACTACCAGAAGACCCATGAGCTGCTGATCGTGTCGCCCGACGTGGGCGGCGTGGTGCGCGCCCTGGCGGTGGCCACCCGTCTCAACGCCGACCTGGCCATCGTCGACAAGCGCCGCTCCGGGCCGGGCAAGAGCGAGGTCGCCAACATCATCGGCGACGTGAGCGGCCGTCGCCTGATCCTGTTCGACGACATCGTCGATTCGGCCGGCACCCTCTGCAACGCCGCCCAGTCCCTGATGGACGCCGGCGCCGTTGAGGTGTCGGCCTATGTCACCCACGGCGTGCTCTCGGGCGCGGCGAACGATCGGGTGGCCAAGTCGGTGCTGAAGGAACTTGTGATCACCGATTCCATCGAGGCCTCGGACCTGGTCGCCGCCTGCCCGAAAGTGCGCCACGTGGGGTGCGCGGCCCTGATCGGCGAGGCGATCCGCCGGATCGCCAACGAGGAATCGGTCTCCAAACTGTTCGACTGACGTCCGGCGAAATCCCGTCCGGTCAAGCTTGGTCAACAAAAGGTAACCGTGCTTGGTCACAATCTCGCCTGCGCCCGCATGATAATTTCGTCGGACGTAAGCGTTGGGGAAGACCTCGGGATGACGTCCAGAATCAAGGCGGCCCTGTCGGCCGCAGCCGCGACGGCGGTGCTGCTGCTCGCCGCCTGCTCCGCCCCGACCAAGCTCGCGCCGCCGCCGCCGCCGCCCGCGCCGGCGATCACGCTGGGTCCGGCCCTGCTCGAGCAGGCCAGCGCCTATCGCTACTACATGACCCACGTGGCGGAGATCACGCCCGACTTCCAGGACGGCACGGCGATCGCCAGGTCCCTGCAGGTCGGCGAGGCCTATGAGCCCACCCAGCTGCTGCGCGGCGCCATCGCCTACGGCGCGGTCGCGGCTCTGCAGGATCCGGCCTTCGTGGCCGGGGTGAAGACCTATGCCGGCGACGCCGATCAGCGCCGCCAGATCGCCTATGCGATCATGCGCGACCCGGCCTATGCGGTCGGCCTGCCCGGCTCGGCCAGCGCCGCGGGCCTGGTGGTCGCGGCCCTGGGGACCGAGGCCCAGAAGCTCTACGACAACGGCAAGGCGGTTAAGCAGTCCGCCTACGACATCCAGAAACAGCCCTGGTCCAAGGTCGACGTGCCCAATCGCGACCTGCGGCTGAACCAGGCCAAGACCCTGTCGGCCACCCCGATCGTGGGCGACCTGGCCGAGACCGCCCGCCTGCGCCAGGCCTCCACCGGCGCCCTGACCCTGGGCCTCAGCGCCAGCCCCGTCAGCCCGCCCTACAGCCCGGTCGTGGTCCGTGGCCTGGCGGTCGCCGCCCTGGCGATCCTGGGCGAAGCGGGGGATGCGAACCTGCCCACCGTGATGGCGGTGATGGCCGAGCCCAACGTCGGGTTCTGCATGAACATGTCCAAGCTCAACCTCTACCAGTGCCTG
>DASUIJ010000453.1:0-5120 GCA_036279815.1 Phenylobacterium sp.
GGCTCCGCCGGCGATGACAACCCCGGCCACCCCGGTCATGCCGGCCATGCCCGCCGCCCCGGGCGTCGACACCACCGGCGCGCCGGCCGTGACGGACACAACCGCGGCGCCCAGCGCCATGACGCCCGCGGCGTCCACGGACGCCTCGGCGGTGGTCTCCACGATCACGGTGACCAACGGTCCGGTGGCCGATACGCCGGAAAACCGGGCCAAGTACGGCCAGCCGCTTTCGCGCGCCGGCAAGCGGACGGCCGCGAAGGGCAATTAAATCAAGCCTTCATGAGCTTGATGCATAGGTCGGCGGGCCCTATGGTCCGCCGACTTTTTTTGCGCCTGCGAAGCAGCTCCATATGTCCTCTGAAAAACCGCTCTCATTTCAGGGCCTTATCCTGAAATTGCACGACTATTGGAGCCGTCAGGGCTGCGTGATTCTGCAGCCGCATGACATCGAGGTGGGCGCGGGCACCCTGCATCCGGCCACGGTGCTGCGCGCCCTGGGCCCCAAGCCCTGGCGCGCGGCCTATGTGCAGCCCTCGCGGCGGCCCGGCGACGGCCGCTATGGCGAGAACCCCAACCGGCTGCAGCACTATTACCAGTACCAGGTGATCCTGAAGCCGAACCCCGACAACCTGCAGGAGCTCTATCTGGGCAGCCTGGAGGCCATCGGCCTGGACACCCGGATGCACGACATCCGCTTCGTCGAGGACGACTGGGAGAACCCCACGGTGGGCGCTTGGGGCCTGGGCTGGGAAGTCTGGTGCGACGGGATGGAAGTGACGCAGTACACCTACTTCCAGCAGGTGGGCGGGCTGGACGTCTGGCCGGTGGCCGGCGAGCTCACCTACGGGCTGGAACGCCTGGCCATGTACCTGCAGAACGTCGACCACTTCACCCAGCTGGCGTTCAACGATCCGGACGGGCCGCTGCCCATGACCTATGGCGACGTGTTCCTGGAGAACGAGCGCCAGCAGTCGGAAGCCAATTTCCACCTCTACGACGTGGACACCCTGAAGCGTCAGTTCGAGGACATGGAGACCCAGGTGCCGCGCCTGCTGCAGGGCAGGGGGCCGCAGGGCCAGCGCACGGTGCTGCCGGCCTACGACCACGTGCTGAAGGCCAGCCACCTGTTCAACCTGATGGACGCCCGCGGCGCCATCGCGGTGGCCGAGCGCCAGAGCTATATCGGCCGCATCCGCGACCTGACGAAGATGTGCGCCGAGGCCTGGGTGGAGAACGAGGGCGGCAATGCGGTCCGAGCCGACGAGACGGTGAAGGCCTAGACCATGCCCCAGCTTCTGATCGAACTGTTCTCCGAAGAGATTCCCGCCCGCATGCAGGCCCAGGCGGCGCGCGATCTCGAGCGGATGGCGCGCGAGCGGCTGGCGGCCCAGGGGCTGCTTCCCGAGGCGCTGAAAACCTTCGCGGGACCGCGCCGCCTGACCCTGGTGGCCGAGGGCCTGCCCCTGGCCCAGGGCGACCGGCGCGAGGAGCGCAAGGGCCCCCGGGTTGGCTCGCCCGACGCCGCCATGTCCGGGTTCCTGCGTTCCACCGGCCTGACCATGGACAAGCTGGTCCAGAAGGACGGGGTGTGGTTCGCCCACATCCATCGCGCCGGCCGGCCGACGCCTGAGATCGTCGCCGAGATGGTCGAAGACATCGTCCGCAATTTCCCATGGCCCAAGTCGATGACCTGGGGGCGCGGGACGCTGCGCTGGGTCCGCCCGCTGAAGCACGTCCTTTGCCTGTTCGCCGGCGAAAAGGTGGCGTTCAACATCGACGAGGTGGAGAGCGTCGACTTCACGCGCGGCCACCGGTTCATGGGTTCCGGCCAGTCTTTCAAGGTGAAGGACTTCGACAGCTACGCGGAGAAGCTGGAGAAGCATTTCGTGGTGCTCGACGTCGAGCAGCGCAAGGCCAGGATTCTCGACGCCGCCAACACGCTCTGCTTCGCGCGCAATCTCGACCTGGTGGACGACGAGGGCCTGCTGGACGAGGTGGCGGGCCTGGCCGAATGGCCGACCCCGGTCATGGGGAACATGGACCCGGCCTTCCTGGACCTGCCGCCGGAGGTGATCCGCACCTCCATGCGCACCCACCAGAAGTACTTCGCCGTGCGAGACCCGCAGACCGGCAAGCTCGCGCCGCACTTCATCACCGTGGCCAATATCGAGGCGGCGGACGGCGGGGCGGAGATCGCCCGCGGAAACGCCAAGGTGCTGTCGGCCCGCCTGGCGGACGCGCGGTTCTTCTGGGACGAAGATCGCAAGACCAGTCTGGGGGCCCGGCTGGAGAAGCTCAAGGGCGTCACCTTCCACGCCAAGCTGGGGACCCTCGCCGAGCGGGTGGAGCGGCTGGAGATGCTGGCCGCCGCCATCGCGCCCCGGGTGGGCGCCGACGTGGCCAAGGCGACCCTGGCGGCCCGGCTGTGCAAGGCGGACCTGACCACCGGCATGGTGGGCGAATTCCCCGAGCTGCAGGGCCTGATGGGCGGCTACTACGCCCGCGAGGAGAAGATCAGCCCGGTGGTCGCCGACGCCATCCGCGACCACTACCGCCCGGTGGGCGCCAATGACGAGGCGCCGGACACGCCGGTGACCATGGCCGTGGCCCTGGCCGAGAAGATCGACACCCTGGCGGCCTTCTTCGCCATCAACGAAAAGCCGACCGGTTCGCGCGACCCCTATGCCCTGCGCCGCGCCGCGCTGGGCGTGATCCGCATCCTGCTGGGCTCGGAAAGCCGGGCTCCTGTGCGCGAGCTGGTGGCCGACTGGTACCGCTCCCTGCGCTGTTTCGTCGATCCCGGCCGGGCGCTCTATGTCTCGGCGCGCCGGACCACGGGCTACCTGGGCGCGCGGGCGCGTTCGCCGTCGCGGGTGTTCGAGACCTATGTGGACGAGTTCGAGGACGCGCTGCTGGAGGGCAAGCCCTGCGTGGTGGCCGTGCCCGCGGACGAGGACTTCGACATCCGCTTCGATCGTTCGGCTCCCGCCGGCGACCCGCCGGAGGGCGAGGTGCTCTATGAGTTCCGCGCCTATCCCGAGGTTTCCGAGGAAGTCCTGGCCTTCCTGGCCGACCGCCTGAAGGTGGCGCTGCGCGACCAGGGCAAACGCCACGACCTGGTGGACGCGGTGTTCGCGCTGGGCGACGACGACCTGGTGCGGATCGTCGCACGGGTGGACGCGCTGACCGACTTCCTCACCACCGAGGACGGGGCCAACCTGCTGGCGGGCTACAAGCGCGCCACCAACATCCTCAAGGCCGAGGAGAAGAAGGGGCCGCTGCCGACCGGCGATGCGGTCGCCATGGCCGGGGCGCCGGCCGAGGAGACCGCCCTGATAACGGCGATTTCCCTTGCCGAACCCAAGGTGGGGGAGGCATTGCACGGCGAGAACTTCGCGGAGGCCATGCGGGCCCTGTCGGCGTTGCGCCAGCCGGTGGACGCCTTCTTCGAGAAGGTCTTGGTGAACTCGGACGTCGCCCCGGAACGTGAGAACCGGTTGCGGCTTCTGGCCCAGGTTCGCGACGCCATGGGACGCGTCGCCGACTTCGGGCAAGTGAATAGCTAGGAGGATCTAAGGGATGCCGACCGAAACGCTGGCCAAGTCGCGCTGGGTCTACTCCTTTGGCGGCGGCGGCGCCGATGGCGACGCCTCCATGAAGAACCTGCTGGGGGGCAAGGGCGCCAACCTGGCCGAGATGTCTTCTCTCGGCCTGCCGGTGCCTCCGGGCTTCACGATCACCACCGAGGCCTGCGTCCACTACTACGCCCAGGAACGGACCTATCCGGCCGACCTCAAGGCGCAGGTCGAGGCCGGCCTGGCGAAGGTCGAGCAGATCACCGGCAAGCAGTTCGGCGACCCGGCCAATCCGCTGCTGGTCTCGGTGCGCTCGGGCGCCCGGGCCTCGATGCCCGGCATGATGGACACGGTGCTGAACCTGGGCCTGAACGACGCCACCGTCGACGGCCTGGCCAAGCTGGCCGGCGACCGACGGTTCGCCTTCGACAGCTATCGCCGCTTCATCCAGATGTACTCGGCCGTGGTGCTGGACCTGGACCACCACATGTTCGAGGAGATTCTCGACGAGCATAAGGAACGGCTCGACGTCACCGTCGACACCGGCCTGACCGCCGAGGACTGGGAACGGGTGGTCGCCGACTACAAGGCCGCCGTCGAGCGCGAGCGCGGCGAGCCCTTCCCGCAGGACCCGCAGGCCCAGCTCTGGGGCGCCATCGGCGCGGTGTTCGCCAGCTGGATGAACGAGCGGGCCAAGTTCTATCGCCGCATGCACGACATCCCGGAGAGCTGGGGCACGGCCGTCAACGTGCAGTCGATGGTGTTCGGCAACATGGGCGACTCGTCGGCCACCGGCGTGGCCTTCACGCGCAACCCGTCCACCGGCGAAGCCCGGCTCTACGGCGAGTTCCTGATCAACGCCCAGGGCGAGGACGTCGTCGCCGGCATCCGCACGCCGCAGGCCCTGACCAAGATCGCCCGCGAGGAGATGGGGGAGAAGGCGCCTTCGATGGAAGAGGCGCTGCCCGACGTCTTCACCCAGTTCAAGTCGGTCGTCGAGAAGCTGGAACAGCACTATCGCGACATGCAGGACATCGAGTTCACGGTGGAGAAGGGGCGGCTCTACATGCTCCAGACCCGCAACGGCAAACGCACGGCCAAGGCCGCGCTGAAGGTCGCCGTGGACCTGGCCAACGAGGGACTGATCACCAAGGAAGAGGCGATCCTGCGGGTCGAGCCGGGCAGCCTGGACCAACTGCTGCACCCGACCATCGACCCCGCCAGCCCGCGCGACGTGATCACCACGGGCCTGCCGGCCTCGCCCGGGGCGGCGACCGGCAAGGTGGTGTTCGACGCCGACGAGGCCGAGAAGATGGGGACGGCCGGCGAGTCCGTCATCCTGGTCCGCGAGGAGACCAGCCCCGAGGATATCCACGGCATGCATGCCGCCCGCGGCATCGTCACGGCCCGGGGGGGCATGACCAGCCACGCCGCCGTCGTCGCCCGCGGCATGGGCCGGCCCTGCGTCTCCGGCGCGGGCGAGATCCAGATCGACGAGAAGGCCGGGACCTTCCGCGCCCGCAACCGGGTGTTCAAGGCCGGCGA
>DASUIJ010000454.1:0-13664 GCA_036279815.1 Phenylobacterium sp.
GGATCGACCCCCCGGGTGTCGCGGCCCTGGGCCAGGGCGTGCAGGCGCAGGGCGTTGGAACCCACCCGGGCGATCAGGTCCCTGGGGTCGGCCCGGGCGATGTCGCCCACGGTGCGGAAATTCGCCGCCTCCAGGGAGGCCACCATGGCGGGCCCGACGCCCGGCAGGATTCCCACCGGCCGCGGCGCCAGGAAATCCCGCGCCTCGGCCCCGCCGATCACCGAGAAGCCGCGCGGCTTGTCCAGGTCGGACGCGATCTTGGCGAGGAACTTGTTGGCCGCCAGGCCGATGGAGACCGTGATGCCGACCTCCGCCTCGATCCGGGCCTGCAGCCGCGCCAGGGTCTCGGCGGGTGGCGCGCCGTGCAGGCGCTCGGTGCCCGACAGGTCCATCCAGGCCTCGTCCAGGGACAAGGGCTGCACCAGGGGCGTCAGGTCGCGCATCATCTCCATGATCCGGCGGCTCTCGGCGCGGTACTTGGCGAAGTCCGGCTTGATCACCACGGCCTGGGGGCAGGCCTTCAGCGCCTTGAACATCGGCATGGCCGACCGCACGCCCCATATGCGGGCGATGTAGCAGCAGGTGGTGACCACGCCGCGCCGGCCGCCGCCGACGATCACCGCCTGGTCCCGCAGCTCCGGCCGGTCGCGCTTCTCCACCGAGGCGTAGAAGGCGTCGCAGTCCATGTGGGCGATGGACAGGCCCTCGAGCTCGTCGTGCGCCACCACCCGCGGCGAGCCGCATTTCGGGCAGCGGCGCGTGAAGTCGCCCCGGTGGAAGCAGTCGCGGCAGAGCGCGCTCACCGGCCGGTCTCCAGCGGCCACAGCCAGGCCGCGCCCCGCACCCCGGAGGAGTCGCCGTGCGCCGCGGGCCGGACCGGGACCTCGTAGGCGTCGGTGAAGACATAGGGCGCTATCGCCGCCGGCAGCCGCCGGTAGAGCTCGTCGACATTGGACATGCCGCCGCCCAGCACCACCACGTCGGGGTCGAGGATGTCGGCGATCACCGCCAGCCCGCGGGCCAGCCGGTCCACATAGCGGTCCAGCGCTTCGCAGGCGTCCGCCTCGCCCGCCTGCGCCTGCGCCGCCACCGTCTCGGCGGTCAGCCCCGCGCCGTGGTCGCGGGCGAAACCGGGACCGGACACCCAGAGCTCCAGGCAGCCCCGGCGGCCGCACCAGCAGGCCGGCCCGGGATGCTCGTCGCCGCAGGGCCAGGGAAGGGGCATGTGGCCCCACTCGCCGGCCAGGCCGTTGCGGCCGTTCACGATCTCGCCATCCACGGTGATCCCGGCCCCGCAGCCCGTGCCCAGGATGGCGGCGAACACCACCCGCGAGCCCCGGCCCGCGCCGTCCGTGGCTTCCGACAGCGCCAGGCAGTTGGCGTCGTTGGCGTAGCGCACCGGCCGCGCCAGCACCCGGGCCAGGTCTTCGGGGAAGGGCCGTCCGTTGAGCTGGGTGGAATTGGCGTTGCGCATCAGGCCGCTGGCGGGGGAGGGCGAGCCCGGCCCTCCGACCCCCACGGTCGCCGCGCGGGCCCCCGCCTGCCGCTCGGCCTCGGCCACCAGGGCGCGGACGGCCTCCAGGCCGGCCTCATAGTCGCCGGGGGATGGGGCCCGCACCCGCGCGACGAAGCGTCCGTCGGCGTCCAGGGCCGCCGCCTCGATCTTGGTGCCGCCGAAATCCACCCCGATGCGGATCATGGGGTCATGGTTTGTTCCGTTTCGCCGCCAAGTTCAATGGCCCTAGGCGATGGCCTCGGCGATCGCCAGCCTCAGCTCCGCCCAGTCGTCGATGCGGGTGTGCAGGTGGGGCTTGGCCGGCGCCAGGGGGCGCAGGCGCGGATCCGCCACGCTCTGGAAGCGGGTGATGTGCGGCGCGTGCTCCTGCACGGAGTCGAGATTGGGAATCAGGTCGTCGATGAAGGCGACCTTGCCGGTGACCTGCCGGGCCAGGGCCGACGCCAGCGGTCCCTTGGGTCCGGTGTTGAGGATCAGCGGGTAGTCCATGCCGTGGCGCGCCAGCCAGCGGGCCCGCGCCTGCCGCGCCTGCCCCGGCGCGTTGGTCAGGATCACCACCCCGGCCTTGGCCGACAGGGCCCGCAGGGCCTCGGGCCCGCCGGGCGCCAGAGGCATCTCGCCGCAGGCCTCGCGAAAGAACTCGTCGTAATGCTTGCGGCCCTCGGCGATATCGAGGTGCTCGGCCTCCCCGGGCCGGTAGATGTTCTGGAACAGGGCGAACTTCTCGACCCGGAATTCCAGCCCGTGACCCGCGAGAAAGGTCCCGAAACCTTGCATGAACAGGCCCAGCACCTCGTCGACGTCGACGATCACCAGGGGCTTGCCGGCGTCGACGCCCATGCGGCTCAGGTCCGGGACGTCCAGGACGGGTGGCGGGGTGTCGGTCAAGGGGCCTCCGAATGCGACTAACGCGAGTTTAAGGATATCCGTGACATCAAGGATTCAAATGGTGGGGCCGGCGTCCGATTCGCGCAGGCTCGAACGCATCTTCGGGACGTCCATGGCCAAGAAAGTCCTCATCGTCGAGGATAACGAGCTGAACATGAAGCTATTTCATGATCTGCTTGACGCTCAGGGCTACGAGACCTTGCAGACGCGCGAGGGCTTGCAGGCGCTCGCCCTGGCTCGCGAGCATCGCCCCGACCTGATCCTGATGGATATCCAGTTGCCCGAGATCTCGGGCCTGGAGGTCACCAAGTGGCTCAAGGAAGACGATGACCTGGCGGGCATCCCCGTCGTGGCCGTCACCGCCTTCGCCATGAAGGGCGACGAGGAGCGCATCCGCGAGGGCGGATGCGAGGCCTACATCTCCAAACCCATTTCAGTGTCGCATTTCCTGGACACCATCCGTCGCCTCCTGGGTTAGTCACCATGTCCGCCCGCATCCTGGTCGTCGATGATATCGAGGCGAACGTCCGCCTCCTCGAAGCCAAGCTGTCGGCCGAGTACTACGAGGTGCTGACCGCCAACGACGGGCCGACGGCCCTGGCCCTGGCCGCGGCGGAGAAGCCCGACATCGTCCTGCTCGATGTGATGATGCCCGGCATGGACGGCTTCCAGGTCTGCCGCCGGCTGAAGGACGACCCGGAGACCCGGCACGTCCCCGTGGTGCTGGTCACCGCCCTCGACGGCCGAGCCGACCGCATCGCCGGTCTCGAGGCCGGCGCCGACGAATTCCTGACCAAGCCCATCGACGATGTCATGCTGTTCGCCCGGGTGCGCAGCCTGACCCGCCTGAAGCTGGTGATCGACGAGCTGCGCGAGCGTGAGGCGTCCGGCCGCCGCATGGGCGTGATCGCCGGCGCCGCCTCGCGCCTGGGGGGCGCTGGCGGCCGGGTGCTGGTGGTCGACGACCACGAACGCCAGGCCCAGCGCATCTGCTCCGAACTGTCGATCGAGCATCGCCCCATCATCGAGAGCGATCCCGAGAAGGCGCTGATGACCGCTCGCGGCCCGGTGGACCTGATCATCGTCAACGCCACCGCCCGGACCTTCGACGGCCTGCGGTTCACCGCCCAGATCCGCTCCGACGAGGCGACCCGGCACCTGCCGATCCTGGCCATCGTCGACTATGACGAGCGCTCGCGGCTGGTGAAGGCCCTGGAGATCGGGGTCAACGACATCCTGGCCAAGCCGATCGACCCCCAGGAGCTGTCGGCCCGCGCCCGCACCCAGATCCGCCGCAAGCGCTACACCGACTATCTGCGCGACAATCTCGACCATTCCCTGGAGCTGGCGGTCACCGACCAGCTCACCGGCCTGCACAACCGCCGCTACATGACCGGCCAGCTCGACGCGCTCGTGAAGCGCTCGGCCCTGGGCGGCGACCCGGTCGCGTGCCTGCTGATCGACATCGACCACTTCAAGAAGATCAACGACGGCTACGGCCATGACGTCGGCGACGAGGTGCTGCGCGAGTTCGCGGTGCGTCTGGCCTCCAACGTCCGCGCCATCGACCTGCCTTGCCGCTACGGCGGCGAGGAGTTCGTGGTGGTGATGCCCGACACCAAGCTCGAGGACGCCGAGCGGATCGCCGAGCGCATCCGCCTGCACGTGGCGGGCTCGCCCTTCCGCGTGCGGGGCGGAGCGGAACTGCTCACCGTCACCATCTCCATCGGGGTGGCGGCCACCCTGGGCCCCGACGACAAGCCCGAGGCCCTGCTCAAGCGCGCCGACGAGGGCGTCTACGAGGCCAAGGCCTCGGGCCGCAACAAGGTCATCACCCGGGCGGCCTGAGGCGTCCTGAGGCGCTGCTATCGGCTCCTCGAACTTCGGTCACCCCGCCGACCGGACCAGGTCCGGCGCCGGAGCTGAAACCGCAACGCAAAACGCCCGGCCTTGCGGGCCGGGCGTCTGAAAATCTCGCGGTGAAGCGAAGACCTACTTGATCTTGCCTTCCTTGAACTCGACGTGCTTGCGCACGATCGGGTCGTATTTCTTCATCACCAGCTTCTCGGTCTTGGTGCGGGCGTTCTTCTTGGTCACGTAGAAGAAGCCGGTGTCCGCCGACGAATTCAGGCGGATTTTGATTGAGGCGGGCTTCGCCATGGTCGGTCCTCGGGGCGGGTGCGGCCGCGAGAGCGCGCCGGCAGGTGTTCGAAAGAGCGGCGGAAAATACGAATCCCGCGGCCAAAGTCAATGGCGGCCTAGAGAATCCTTGGCTTGGTCGGCCCCGAACGGAACCGCATGTAGGGGATCGGCCTGTCGGGCTCGTCCAGCCGGGCGATCACTTCGGTGATCACCGAGCGGGTGACCATGGGAAGTTTCAGCTCCAGAGCCTCCTCGAACTCGAACCAGGCGATCTCTTCCAGCTCGCCGCAATCGGGCTGGCGCTCCAGGCTGACCAGGGCCTCCGCGTCGGCCATCAGGAACCAGGTGTCGTACCGCTTGGCCAGCATCGGCGGCGTCACCGCGCGGTAGACGATGGACAGCGCAGCCAGGTCCGCCGCCGCGCCATGGGCCAGGAAGTCGCGCCAGGGGCCCGCCAGGGGCCGAGGCTCCACGGGCTTGGCCAGCAGCAGGCCGGCCTCCTCGAAGGTCTCGCGGATGGCCGCCAGGCCCAGGGCGCGGGCCTTGACCATGGGGATGTGGGCCTCGAACCGGCCGGCCACGTCGGGGCGCAGGTCGGTGGCGTAGGGCGCGTGGAAATCGGCCCGATCGATCCGGCCGCCGGGAAACACCCAGAGGTTCGGCATGAAGTCGTGACCGCCGTGCCGCTTGCCCATCAGGACGCGCGGCTTCGGCCCGTCGCGGCGGACGATGAACAGCGTGGCGGCGTCACGGGGTTTCACGGCCCGGGACCCGGGCGCGCGCACCCGGTTTCCTTCGGCCTGGCGGGGGGCTGCAGCTATATCGGTCATCAAACAACTGTATGACCCGAGTCCCGCCAAGGGAACCGGCGCCCTAACGTAAATGGTCGGAATTCTTAGCCGCGGTACGCCACCAGCACCGCCCCGCCGGCGATCAGGGCCACCCCCAGCCAGTTGGGGCCCGAGAGCTTCTCGCCCAGCAGCAGCGCCCCGAATACGGCCACCAGCACCACCGACAGCTTGTCGATCGGCGCCACCCGCGCGGCGTCGCCCAGCTTCAGCGCGCGGAAATAGCAGAGCCACGAGGCCCCGGTCGCCAGGCCGGACAGCACCAGGAAGATCCAGGTCTTGCGGCTGACGCCTCCCAGGGGCTGCCATTGGCCCGACACCACCACGATGGCCGTGGTGATCGCCAGGATCACCATGGTGCGGATCATGGTGGCGAAATCGGAATTGATGTTCTCGATGCCGATCTTGGCGAAGATCGCGGTCAGGGCCGCGAAGGCGGCCGAGCCCAGCGCCCAGGGCAGCCAGGCCTGGATCAATGCCGCTTGCCCTTGCGCACGCCCTTGGGCGGTCCGCCGCGCCTGCGGGCGTCCGTCGCGCCCGGCTTGCGGTTGCGCATCCCCAGGCGGGGCCGGGCCGCATTGGGGTCCGGAGGCGCCGGTTCGCTCAGCATCTCGAACAGCAGACCGCCGGTGATCGGGGTGGCTTCCAGCAGCTTGATCTCCACCGGCATGCCCAGCGGCCAGCGCGCGCCGGTGCGTTCGCCCACCAGGGCGTGCTGGCGGTCGTCGTGGACGAAGAACTCCCCGCCCAGCTTCGAGACCGGGACCAGCCCGTCGGCGCCGGTCTCGTCCAGTCGCACGAACAGGCCGAACCGGGTCACGCCGGTGATCCGTCCGGTGAAGGCCGCGCCAACCCGGTCGGCCAGGAACGCGGCCACATAGCGATCGGTGGCGTCGCGCTCGGCGGCCATGGCCCGGCGCTCGGCGAAGGTGATCTGCTCGGCCGTGTCCCTCAGTTGGGCGATGTCGCGGTCGGTGATGCCGTCGTCGCCCAGGTTCAGGGCCCGGATCAGGCCGCGATGGACGATCAGGTCCGCATAGCGCCGGATCGGCGAGGTGAAGTGGGCGTACCGGTCCAGGTTCAGTCCGAAGTGGCCGATGTTCTCGTTGGAATAGACCGCCTGCATCTGGCTGCGCAGCACCACCTCGTTGATGATCGCCGCGCTGGGGCTCTCGCGGGTTTCCACCAGCAGCCGGTTGAACCGGTCGGTGCGCGGCGCCTCGCCCTTGGTCCAGGCGATGGAGAGCGTGCTCAGGAAGTCGGCCAGGGACTGCATCTTGTCCTGGCTGGGCGTGTCGTGGATCCGATAGATCAGCGGGGTCTTCTTGGACTCGAGGGTCTCGGCGGCGCAGACATTGGCCTGCACCATCATCTCCTCGATCAGCTTGTGCGCCTCCAGGACCGGCCGCGGCTGGATCGAAGCGACCTCGCCCTCGGTGTTGATCATGATGCGCCGCTCCAGGCTCTCGATGGCCAGGGGCGAGCGCACGTCGCGGCCGATCTTCATGCACCTGTAGGCGGCCCACAGGGGCTCCAGGACGGTCCTCAGCAGCGGCTGGGTCACATCGTCCGGCCGGCCGTCGATGGCCGCCTGGGCCTGCTCGTACGAGAGCTTGGCGGCCGAGCGCATCAGGCCGCGCACGAACCGGTGGCCCTTTTTCCGGCCGGACCTGTCGAACACCATGCGCACGGCCAGGCAGGCCCGGTTCTCGCCCTCGCGCAGGGAGCACATTCCGTTGGACAGCCGCTCGGGCAGCATCGGCTCCACCCGGTCGGGGAAATAGACGCTGTTGGCCTTCTCGCGGGCTTCGCGGTCCAGGGCCGTGCCCGAGCGCACATAGGCCGCCACGTCGGCGATGGCGACCCACACCACCCAGCCGCCGGCGTTGCCCGGATCGGGGTCCGGCTCGGCATAGACCGCGTCGTCGTGGTCGCGGGCGTCCGGCGGGTCGATGGTGACCAGGGGGACCGCGCGCAGGTCCTCGCGACCGGCCAGGGTAGGGGGCTTGGCCGCCTCGGCCTCGGCCTCCGCCTGGTCGGTGAACCCGGTCGGGATGCCGTGCGAGTGGATGGCGATCAGGGAGGCGGCGCGCGGCTGGTCCTCGCGTCCCACCACTTCCAGGATCTTGCCGCGCTTGGGTCCGTAGCGGGCCTCGGAGAGGCCCACCTGGGCCAGGACCAGGTCGCCGTCGCGCAGGTCGCCCGACTCCGCCTCGGGGATCACCAGGCTTTCCTTGGACTTGCGGTCCACCGGCTCCACGCGGGTCTCGCGACGGGCCTTGCGAACCACGCCCAGGATCTTGTGCGCGCTGGCGCCGATCCGCTTGATCAGCCGGGCTTCGAGTTCGCCGCTTTCCAGCCGCTCGAAACGCACCAGCAGCCGGTCGCCAAGGCCGGGCGCGGGGCCCACCGCCTCCGCGCGATCGGGCGCCAGCCGGACCAGCGGCGCGTCCTCGCCCTTGGTCAGCCGCACCAGCAGTTCGCCGTCGGTGTCGCGCTCGACCACGTCGGCCACGCCCACGGGGGGAACGGCGCCGGCCTCGGCCAGGCCGCGCCGGCCGCGCTTGCCCAGCGCGCCGGAGCTCTCCAGCTCCTTGAGCATCTCGCGCAGCGCCTTGCGGTCGGCGCCCTTGAGACCGAAGGCCCTGGCGATCTCGGCCTTGTCGGTCTCGCCGGCCTCTCGGATGAACCGGATCAGGGTTTCGCGGTCCGGCAGGCCCTGGGCGGGCTTGCCGGGACCCTTGGGTGCGAAGCGTGACGCCTTGGGCGCGCGGAGTTTGGCCATGCGCTCTTCTAGCGCGGGAATCGCTCCGGGGGCGCCGAAATCCGGTTTCGACCGGCGAAGGGCCGGACCTAGGCCTTGGCCGGCTTCTTGGCGGCCGGCTTCTTCGCGGCGGGCTTCTTCGCCGCCGCTTTCTTCGGCGCCGCCGCCTTGGCCGCCTTGGGCTTGGTCTCCGCCTTGGGCTTGGCCGCCGCCTTGCCGCGTGCGGGCTTCTTGCCGCCGCCCTTGGCCTCGCGCTCGGCGATCAACTTGACCGCTTCCTCGAGGGTCAGCGCCGCGGGATCCGAGCCCTTGGGCACATTGGCGTTGGTCGAGCCGTGCTTGATGTAGGGGCCGTAGCGGCCCGACAGCACCCGCACCGGCGCGCCGTCCGCCGGGTGAGGGCCCAGGTCCTTCAGCGCGGCGCTCTCGCCGCGGCCGTTTCGCCCGCCGGCCCGTTTCTCGGCCAGCAGGGTGACGGCGCGGTTCAGCCCCACATCGAACACCTCGTCGGCGCTGGGCAGGTTGGCGTAGGTGCCGTTGTGCAGCACGAAGGGTCCGAAGCGGCCGATGCCGGCGGTGATCACCCCGCCGTCCTCCGGATGCTTGCCCACTTCGCGCGGCAGCCGCAGCAGCCGCAGGCCCTTCTCCAGGTCCATGTCGGGCGCCGACCAGCCCTTGGGCAGGGACGACCGTTTCGGCTTATCGCCCTCGCCCAGCTGCACATAGGGCCCGAAGCGGCCGGATTTCAGGAACACCGTCTCGCCGGTTTCGGGATCGACCCCAAGCTCGCGGTCGCCGTTCTCGGTCGCCGCATCGTCTTCGGTCTGGGCGATCGGCCGGGTGTAGCGGCACTCCGGATAGTTGGAGCAGCCGATGAAGGCGCCGAACTTGCCGGTCTTCAGCGACAGGCGGCCTTCGCCGCAGGTGGGACAGCCGCGCGGATCGGCCCCGTCGGCGCGCTCGGGGAAGATGTGCGGGCCCAGGGCCTCGTTCAGCGCGTCCAGGACGTTGGTGACGCGCAGCTCGGCGATCTCGCCCACCGCGCCGTGGAAGTCGGTCCAGAACTCGCGCAGCAGCGCCTTCCAGTCGAGTTCGCCGGCCGAGACCAGGTCGAGCTTCTCCTCCAGGGCGGCGGTGAAATCGTATTCCACGTAGCGGCGGAAGAACTGCTCGAGGAAGGCGGTGACCAGGCGGCCCTTGTCCTCGGGAACAAAGCGGTTCTTGTCCATCCGCACATAGGTGCGGTCGCGCAGAACGGTCAGGATCGAGGCGTAGGTCGAGGGCCGGCCAATGCCCAGTTCCTCCATCTTCTTGACCAGGCTGGCTTCCGAGAAGCGCGGCGGCGGTTCGGTGAAGTGCTGGTCGGCGCGCGAGGCGATCACGCGGGCGTCGGCGCCTTCCTTGACCTGCGGCAGGCGGCCGCCTTCCTCGTCGTCGGCGTCGTCGCGGCCTTCCTCGTAGACGGCCAGGTAGCCGTCGAACAGCACCACCTGGCCGGTGGCGCGCAGGCCGGTCTTGCCGTCGGCGCTTTCCATCTCGATGGTGGTCCGCTCGATGCGGGCGGCCTCCATCTGCGAGGCGATCATCCGCTTCCAGACCAGTTCGTAGAGCCGGCCGAGGTCGCTTTCGAGACGCAGCGATCCGGGATTGCGCGCCAGGCTGGTCGGGCGGATGGCCTCGTGGGCCTCCTGGGCGTTCTTGGCCTTGGTCTTGTAGATCCGGGCGCTCTCGGGGACGTACTCCTTGCCGTAGAGGCCGCCGATCACCTGCCGCGCCTCGTCCAGCGCCTCAGGGGCGGACTGCACGCCGTCGGTCCGCATGTAGGTGATCAGACCGACGGTCTCGCCGCCGATGTCGACGCCTTCATAGAGCTTCTGGGCCGCCTGCATGGTGCGCTGGGCGGAGAAGCCCAGCTTGCGCGAGGCTTCCTGCTGCAGGGTCGAGGTGGTGAAGGGCGGGGCCGGAGAGCGGCGGGCCGGCTTTTTCTCGACCGTGGCGATCTTGAAGGTGGCGGCCTGGACGGCGGCCTTGGCGGCCTCCGCCGAGGCCTCGTTTCCCAGATCGAACTTGGTGAGCCGTTTACCGTCGTGCTTGACCATCCGGGCCAGGAACGGTTCGCCGCCGGACGACATGTCGGCCTCGACGGTCCAGTATTCCTGGGTCTTGAATCGCTCGATCTCGATCTCGCGGTCGACGATGAGCCGCAGGGCCACGGACTGAACGCGGCCGGCGGAGCGCGAGCCGGGCAGCTTGCGCCACAGCACCGGCGAGAGGGTGAAGCCCACCAGATAGTCCAGGGCGCGGCGGGCCAGATAGGCCTCGACCAGCTCCATGTCGATGTCGCGAGGGTTCTTCATCGCCTCGGTGACGGCGGACTTGGTGATGGCGTTGAACACCACCCGTTCCACCTTGGCGCCCTTGATCGCCTTCTTCTTCTGCAGCACCTCCAGCACGTGCCACGAGATCGCCTCGCCCTCGCGGTCGGGGTCGGTGGCCAGGATGATGCGCTCAGCGCCCTTGGCGGCCTCGGCGATGTCATTCAGGCGCTTGGCCGACTTCGGATCCACGTCCCAGGACATGGCGAAGTCCTCGTCGGGCTTCACCGATCCGTCCTTGGCCGGCAGGTCGCGGACGTGACCGTAGGACGCCAGGACGGTGTAGTCCGAGCCCAGGTATTTGTTGATAGTCTTGGCCTTTGCGGGGCTCTCGACGACGACGACGTTCATGCGCGATGGGCGTTCCAGCGGGCGGAGCGCCCGAAATTCAAGGGTGCGGAAGGTGGGGCGGACCCCCCCGGCCTGTCAACGGGGCCTGAACGCAGCCTCCTCAATACACGTAAAGATTGTCTCTCTCGCGATCACGCGCAATAGAGGATTCCGTATCGTTTTCCGATTGTCGCAGAATGTCCCAACCGCCGTCCGATTCCTCCCCCCAACTGGCCGCCGCATTCATTGAGGAGAGCCTGCACGAGCTGGCCGAGCTGGCGGCCCGCAAGGGTTATCGGGCGCTGGCCGGCGCCCTGGCCCTGGTCGCCCGGGAAGCGGCCCGCGCCGCGACGGGCCCGCCCGAGCCCCCGCATTAGACCAGCGCCACCGCGCCGCCCGGCGAGAACTCGATCCGCCCGGCCAGCTCCAGCTCCGCCAGGGCCGCCAGAACCTGGGCCGCCGGCGCGCCGCTGGCCCGGATCACCTCGTCTCGGGACACCGGCGTGGGGGAGAGGAGGGCGCCGACCCGCTCTCTCAGGGCGCTGGCCTCGGTGTCCGACAGGTCGGCGGGAGGACCGCGCCAGGCCTGCTCGGGCTCGCGCAATCCCCCAAGTCCGTCCAGCGCCCGCAGCACGTCGTCGACGCCTTCGCAGATCGCCGCGCCCTGGCGGATCAGGTCGTTGCAGCCGCGCGCCCGCGGATCCAGCGGCGAGCCGGGGACCGCCAGCACCTCGCGGCCCTGCTCGTTGGCGAGCCGCGCCGTGATCAGGGACCCCGACCTCAGCTCCGCCTCGACCACCACCACGGCCCGCGACAGGCCCGAGATGATCCGGTTGCGGCGGGGGAAGTCCTTGGCCTGCGCCGTCTGGCCCGGCCGACTCTCCGAAACCACGCAGCCCTGCTCGACGATGCGCTCGTAGAGCCCGCGATGCTCCCTGGGATAGATGTCGTCGATCCCGCCGCCCAGCACGGCGATGGTCCCGGTCGGCAGCGAGCCCTCGTGCGCCGCGCCGTCGACGCCGCGCGCCAGGCCCGAGGCCACGTTCTGTCCGGCTGCGCCCAGCTCGGCGGCCAGGCCCCGGGCGAACCTCTGGCCCGCCGCCGAGGCCACCCTCGCGCCCACGATGGCGACGACGGATCGCGACAGCAGGGCGGGCTCGCCCCGGGTCCAGATCACCGGCGGCGGCGGGTCCAGCGCCGCCAGGGCGGGCGGGAAGTCCGGCTCGCACGTGACGATCAACCGCGCCCCCAGGGCCGCCCCGGCCGCCAGCTCCGCCTCGATTTCGGAAACCGGCGGCAGCGCCAGCGGCGCCACGCGGCCGCTGCGTCGCGCCAGGTCGGGCAGGGCGGCCAGCGCCACCGAGGCCTCGCCGTAGCGGCCCATCAACTGGTCGAAGGTGACCGGGCCGACGCCGTCCGTGCGGGCCAGCCGCAGCCAGTCGCGTCGCGCGGCCTCTGTCAGGACTGGGCTCAAGCGTCGTCCTTGGGCGCGGCTTTCTTGCCGCCGATCCTGGGCTCCTCGCCCTTCAGCAGGCGGCGGATGTTCTCCTGGTGGCGCACGAAGATCAGCACGGCCATGAACAGGGCCATGACGCTGATCGGATAGGGCCGGTCGAACAGGTACAGCGACAGGAGCGGCGCCAGCGCCGCCGCGGCCAGGGCCGCCAGGGAGGAGAAGCGGAACAGGAAGGCCACGACGATCCAGGTCGCCCCGGCCGCCAGGCCCACCGGCCAGGCCGCCGCCAGCAGCGTGCCGAAGAAGGTCGCCACGCCCTTGCCGCCCTTGAAGCCCAGCCAGACGGGGAACAGGTGGCCCAGGAACGCGGCGCCGCCCGCCAGGGCGGTCAGCAGGGCCTGGTCCTCCTTGGGCCCGTCGCGGGTGATCAGCCAGGCGATCAGCACCGCCACCGCCCCCTTGCCGCCGTCGCCCAGCAGGGTCAGCGCCGCCAGGTCCCGCCTGCCCGAGCGCAGCACGTTGGTCATCCCGATATTGCCCGAGCCGATGGTCCGCGGATCGCCCGCGCCGGCCGCCCTCATCACCAGCACCCCGAACGGGATCGAACCCAGCAGGTAGCCGCCGATCAGGGCGGCGGCGATCAGCAGCGGGCTAAGGCTTTCGGTCGGCATCGGTGGTCCCCTCGACTACGACTCCGAATGCTAGCGGTCGGGGCCCAGGGCGTCACCCCGCGCAGGTAGATTGGGACAACCTGCGGATGTTCGTCAATTGTTCTGTTTGCGGAAGGCTCAGATCTCGTCCGCCAGCGCCGCCGTCAACGCCGCGATCTTCGCCTCGTTGCGGCGGTAGAAGGTCCACTGCTTGATCCGCCTGGGGGTCACCAGCCCGGCCTCGACCAGCACCCGCATGTGCTCCGACAGGGTCGGCTGGCTGACCCCCAGCTTCTCGGCGATCATCAGGCCGCAGACCCCGTCGTCCACAAGGTCGCCGTCGACCTGCTCGCGGAAGTGGGCTCGGGGATCCTTCAGCCAGGAAAGTATCTGCAAGCGCTTCTCGTTGCCGAGGGCCTTGAAGGCGAGGGCGTTGGTCATATCGCCACTTGGCTATTCCGACGGCGCGGCCCTGGCAAGCTAGGCCTGGTAGACCACCCGACCGTCCACCAGCGTCATCTTCACCTCGCCGAACAGGCGCCGCCCGTCGAACGGCGAGTTGCGCGACTTCGACTTCAGCTTCTCCAGGTCAACCACCATGGGGGCGCCCAGGTCGCAGAGCACCAGGTCGGCGGGGGCGCCCTTGGCCAGCCTTCCGGCGGGCAGGCCCAGCAGGTCGGCCGGACGGCTGGTCA
>DASUIJ010000455.1:0-2356 GCA_036279815.1 Phenylobacterium sp.
GAAGGCGAGGACGTCGCCATCGCTGTTCTCGATCACATCCAGGCCATCCTCATGGGGCGAAACCTGGACGCCTGAACTCTCCCGTCCGGCGAATATTTGGGCTCTGCTGTGACGCATTGTCCCTTTCGAGACAAAGCAGTAGCGGAAATCACGACGCTCATGCGACATACCGCTCGAGCGGGCGCCAAGCCCCGCAGTCGAGGACCTACTCCGTGAGTGACAGCATCGAAGACCTGGGGCCTGACCCGATTGATGTCGCCGTAGGACATCGAATTCGGGTCCGTCGTAAATGGTTGGGTATTTCCCAATCGACCTTGGCCGATCATCTCGGTGTAAGCTTCCAGCAAGTTCAGAAATACGAACGCGGAGCCAACCGGGTCTCGGCCTCCATGCTGGTGCGCATCGCCCAGAAGCTGGAAACCTCGGTAGGCGAACTGGTCGGCGAGTCCTCCGAGCCCATCGCCGACGCTTCGCTGTTCGAGAAGCTGGCCGTTCCGGGCGCCGTGCAGCTTCTGGAAGCCTTCGCCAACGTGCAGCAGCCGTCCCTCCGTACGGCGATCCTCAACCTCACCCGGTCCCTGACCGAAGACGTCGTCGAACAACCCGCCCGCCGAGCCCGCTAGGGTTCGCCGGACCGGGACGCCTCAGGCCGAAAGCAACGCGCCGGCTATCCGTTGGCGGGTGTAGGGCAGCTCCCGGATTCTCGCGCCCAGGGCGTGCGCCACCGCGTTGCCGATGGCCGCCATGGCCGGCCCCGACGACAGTTCGCCGGTCCCCATCGACGGCATGTCCGGCCGGTTGATCAGCTCCACCTCGATGGGCGGAACCTCGTTGAAGCGCAGGATCGGATAGTCGTCCCAGGTGGTGGAGGCGACACCCGTCCCCCCCAGCCGCACCTTCTCCTTCAGGGTCCAGCTTGCGGCCATGATCATGCCGCCCTCGATCTGGTTCTTCGCCCCGTCGGGATTGATCACCAGCCCGCAGTCGGCGACGCACCACATCCGGGTCAGGCGCACGTCCTCGTCCACCTCCAGCTCGCACGCCACGGCCACATAGCCGGCCCGGTCCCGGTGCCGGTCGAAGCCCAGGCCCAGCCCCCGTCCCGACCCGCCGGCGCCGCGTGCGCGCCAGTTCGCCATCTCGCCGATCCGTTCCAGAACCGCGCGCGACCGGGGGTCGGAAACCATGGCCAGTCGATAGTCCAGGGGATCGCACCCGGCGATCTCGGCCAGTTCGTCGATGAAGCACTCCCCGGCATAGGTGTTCACAGGGCCGCCCAGCCCCCGCAGGGACGAGGTTCTGATCGGCGGGGTGATCACATGCTCGCTCACCCGCGTGGCGGCGATGTCGTAGGACGGCACGGCGTTCAGGCGGCCTCCGCTGAACCCCGGCATCGACGGCGGGGCCGGCGGCGGAGTCGAGGGGTCCAGCGCCGTCTCCACCAGGGCGTAGCCCCGGCCCACATGCGGCGCGCTCCAGATCTCGCTGGTGAAGTCCACCAGCCGCCCGGCGGCGTCGAGTTCGGCCGACATCTCGATGTTCATGGCCGTGCCGACGGGCGAATAGCCGAACTCGTCCTCGCGCCGCCATTGCACCCGAACCGTCCGGCCCGGGCGGCGCATGGCGATCGCGGCGGCGTCGCAGGTGGCGTCGTCGGCGCCGTTGTGGCCGTAGCAGCCGGGCCCCTGGACGTGCTCGACGACGATCTGCTCGGGCGACAGTCCGGTGATCCGGGCCAGCATCGCCCGCTGCGGATAGACCCCCTGGGCATGGGTCCAGACGGCGAGCCTGCCGTCTTCGAACCGCGCCATGCCGCAGGACGGCCCCATCGAACCGTGGGCGATATAGGGCCGGCCATAGCTCGCCTGATGCCTGCGGCGGTTGGACAGCGAGGCCGGCTCGGCGCCCCCTGTCCAGGTCACGGCGGGCAAGGATTTCAACGCCGCGGGTTCGGACTGCTCGGGCGCCACGGCGCGGGCGTCCTCCCAGCGGACATGCCGCTCCGCGGCCTCCAGGGCCAGCGAAACCGCCCGTTCGCTGGCGCCGAGGAAGGCGACGAAGGCCGCGTCGATGAGGATATCGATCCCGTCCCCGGCCGCGCGCCGCACAGCCGCCTCGTCCAGCCCGGCCAGCCTCGCCTTCGGCCCCGGCTGGCGCAGCACCCGGGCGTGAACCACGTCGGGAGGCGCCAGATCCTGCAGGAACGCTCCGCCGAACAGCTTGGCCGGAAGGTCCAGGCGAGGGACGCTGCGGCCCACCAGCCGATGGCGATCCGGCGTCTTCCACCGCGCCTCGCCCAGCGGCGGTCGCGCCAGGTCCACGTCCGGCGCCAGGGTCCAATAGTCGAGCCCGGTGG
>DASUIJ010000456.1:0-9130 GCA_036279815.1 Phenylobacterium sp.
TTCGAGGGTCAGGCCAGCGCCGCAGGCTGGAACAGCTCGACCACGTTGCCCGCGGGGTCCTCCGCGAGGATCTGCGATCCGCCCGGGCCGGTGACGATGTCATTGCGGAACTTCACGCCCTGGGCGCGCAGGCGCTCGACCTCGGCGCCGATGTTCTCGACGACGACCTGGAAGCGGTTCCACCCGCCGGGCTCGGGCTGGCGGCCGTCCGGCATGGGGCGGCCGGCGGAGCTGGCCCTGCCGCTGAGGAGCAGCCTGACAGGCCCGCGCTCCACGGCCGCAAAGGCCGGCGACGCGTTGGGCAGCCGGCTAAAGCCGAGGTTGCCGACGTACCAGTCGGCCGCCTCCTTCACGTCACCGACCATGTATCGAATGTTCACGGGGTTCTCGCTCATGGGTGGTTCCTCCTTGGTGTGATGCAGACGCCAATGATCATGGCGCGAGGGTGCGTCGGAGCAGGCTGCGCAGCGCGGCCAGAATGGCCGCGCGGTCGGCCCCGCCGGCGACGGCGTCGGCGGCTTCGTGGATGGCGGCGAACATCAGGCGCGCCGTGGGCTCCGGATCGACCGGCCCGAAGGCCCCGGCCTCCTGGCCCGCGCGGATGACGGCGGAGAGCCGCAGGATGGCGTTGTCGGCCAGGGGGCGGCGCTCGGCGAAATCGGAGTGGAACACGGCCTCGCCGACCCCGCGGCGCGAGAGGGTGAAGTCGATGAAGGCGCCGGCCTGCCGCTCCACAAGGGCCGGCCAGTCCACCGGCCCGTCGACCTCGGTCGGCAGGGGATGGGCCGCGTCGAACTCGGACACCAGCCGCTGGCGGACCGTCTCGAGCAGGGTGTCCCAGGTGGGGAAGTAGAGGAAGAAGGTGCCCTTCGCGACGCCCGCCTCGCGGACCACGTCCTCCACCCGCACCCGGGCGCCCTGGGCCTGGAGCAGGCGCTCGGCGGCCTCGACGATCTCGAGTTTCCGCGCCTCGGGCTGGAGGCGGCGCCGCACCGGCTTGACCATCGACCTCGTCCTAATGACTGACAGTCAGTTAATACTGACCGGCGGTCATTGTCAATCGACATGGCCGTGGGGCGGGGGCCGGGCCCGTCGGCGGGAGCCGTTCCGGCGCCGCCCCCGGAGCGCTGATCGGGGGCTTAGACCAGCCGCTTTCCCGCCTCGTCGATGACGCTGCCCAGGTCCTGCCCGTCGTCGGCCAGCAGCATCTCGTTGTGGGCCTTGCCGGAGGGGATCATCGGGAAGCAGTTCTCTTCCTTGGTGACCCGGCAGTCGAAGAGCACCGGGCCAGGATAGGCGATCATCTCCTTGATCTTGGCGTCCAGTTCGTCGGGGGTCTCGGCGCGCAGCCCCAGGCATCCGAAGGCCTCGGCCATCTTCACGAAGTCGGGCAGGCTCGACGAATAGGAGTGGGAATAGCGTTCGCCGTGCAGCAGCTGCTGCCACTGGCGGACCATCCCCATCCACTCGTTGTTGAGGATGAAGATCTTGATCGGCAGCTCGAACTGGATGGCCGTGGCCATCTCCTGCATGGTCATCTGCACCGAGGCGTCGCCGCCGATGTCGATGACCAGGGCGTCCGGGTGCGCCATCTGCACGCCCACGGCGGCCGGCAGGCCGTAGCCCATGGTGCCGAGGCCGCCGGACGTCATCCAGCGGTTGGGTTCGTCGAAGTGGAAGAACTGGGCGGCCCACATCTGGTGCTGGCCGACCTCGGTGGTGACGTAGACGTCCTTGTCGCGGGTGAGCGCGTAGAGCCGCTCGATGGCGTGCTGCGGCTTGATGAAGTGGCTGTCGGCCCGGTAGCGGAACGACTGCCGCGCCCGCCAGGTCTCGATCTGGCGCCACCAGTCGTCCATGGCCGCCTTGTCGGTGGCGAGGTTGCGGACCTTCAGGACGGCGATCAGATCCTCAAGCACGCTGGCGGCGTCGCCGACGATGCCGATGTCGGCGCGCACGTTCTTGGAGATCGACGAGGGGTCGATGTCGATGTGGATCTTCTTCGACAGCGGGGCGAAGGCGTCCAGCCGGCCGGTGACCCGGTCGTCGAAGCGGGCCCCGATGGCCACCATCACGTCGCAGTCGTGCATGGCGTTGTTGGCCTCGAAGGACCCGTGCATGCCCAGCATGCCCAGCCACTTGGGGTCGGACGCCGGGAAGGCGCCCAGGCCCATCAGGGTGGAGGTGACCGGCGCGCCGGTCAGGGCGGCGAGCTCGCGCAGCAGCTCGGCCGCGCGGGGGCCGGCGTTGATCACGCCGCCGCCGGTGTAGAGGATCGGGCGGCGGGCGGCGGCCAGCAGGGCGGCGGCCTCGGCGATCCGGGCCGGGTCGCCCTTGGTGCGCGGGGCGTAGTTGTGGGCGTGCTTGACCTCTTTCGGGCCCTGGTAGGCGCCCTTGGAGAACTGCACGTCCTTGGGGATGTCGATGACCACCGGGCCGGGGCGGCCGGAGGTGGCGATGTGGAAGGCCTCGTGCATGATCCGCGGCAGGTCGGCCACGTCCTTGACCAGGTAGTTGTGCTTGGTGATCGAGCGGGTGATGCCGATGGTGTCGCATTCCTGGAAGGCGTCGGTGCCGATCAGGTGGGTGGCGACCTGGCCGGTGATCACCACCAGCGGGATGGAGTCCATCAGGGCGTCGACGATGCCGGTGACGGCGTTGGTGGCGCCGGGACCCGAGGTGACCAGCACCACGCCGGGCTTGCCGGTGGAGCGGGCGTAGCCCTCGGCCGCGTGGGTGGCGCCCTGTTCGTGGCGGACCAGGATGTGGCGCAGGCGCGGCTCGTTGAACAGCGCGTCATAGATCGGCAGGACCGCGCCGCCCGGATAGCCGAACAGCACCTCGACCCCCTGGTCGATCAGGGCGCGGACCACGATCTCGGCGCCGTTGAGGATTTCGGCGTTCTGTTCGGAAGCGGCGGCTTCGATGGTCTGGTGGGCGGTCATGTGGGAAGGGCCTTGATGGGGCAATAAAAAAGGCCCTCTGGGGGCCCGGATGCAAGCGACCTTTCACGGCTGACGAGGTGTCAGTCCGCGGCGGGCCGCCATACGAGTACAAGAATCTGACGCACGTGGGTGCTCCGAAAGCCTAGTCGGAGGTCATGCCATGCCCCCGTCAGGGCGTCAAGGCGGGCTCGTGCGCAATAAACTGCCTCCACTGGGTTTCGGGATCGAGGGCGGTGACCCGCGGCCAGCCGGCCATCTGGCCCCGCAGCCAGGTGGACTGGCGCTTGGCGTAGCGGCGGGTCTCCTGCTGCGCGGCGGCGACGGCCCGGGGCAGGGTGGTCTCGCCCCGCAGGTGAGCGGAAAGCTCGCGGTAGCCCACGGCCTTCAGGGCCGGCAGGGCCGGGTCCAGGTTGCGCGCCGCCAGGGCGGCCACCTCGTCCAGGGCGCCCTTGGCCACCATGACCTCGAACCGCGCGTCGCAGCGGTCGTAGAGCTGGTCGCGGGGCGGCTCCAGGGCCACGGCCCGCCAGGAGCCCGGGGGCAGGGCGCCTTCGTCGGTCGCTTGCCAGTCGCTGAGCGCCCGGCCGGTGGCGGCGAACACCTCGAAGGCGCGGACCAGCCGCTGCCGGTCGCCCGGCGAGATGCGCGCCGCCGCCGCCGGATCGACCTCGGCCAGCCCGGCGCGGAAGGCCGGCTCGCCCTCGGCGGCGAACCGGGCCTCCGCCTCGGCGCGGACCTGGGGCGGAATCTCGGGAATGTCCGCCAGGCCCTGGGTCAGGGCGCGGAAATAGAGGCCGGTGCCGCCCACCACCACCGCCGGCCGCCCCCGCGCCGCGATGTCGTCCAGCGTCGCCCGCGCCGCCCGCAGCCAGCGCCCGGCCGACCAGCCGTCGGCGGCGTCGACCTCGCCCACCAGGTGGTGCGGGACCGCCGCCCGCTCCTCGGGGCCTGGCGCGGCGGTCAGGATCGGCAGGTCGCGATAGAGTTGCAGGGCGTCGGCGCCGACGATCTCGGCCCCGGTCTCCTGCGCCAGACGCAGCGCCAGGGCCGACTTGCCGCTTGCGGTGGGTCCGGCGATCAGCCAGATGCGGGGCGTCATGCAGATCGCTCTTACCCTCGTCGGTCCCGATGCGGACCTGGTCCAGGCCGCCGTCGGCCGGATCGCCCCAGCGCTCGCAGCCGTACGCGCCCGCGTCAAGGAGCCCAGGCCCCTGGGCCCCGGCGCGCTGGACCTGCTGGTGGAGGCCGACGCCCTGGTGACCGTGCGCCTGGCCGTGAAGGCGGTGCTGGAGGACCAGCCCATCGACGTCTGCGTCCAGCACTGGAACGGCCGCCGCAAGCGGCTGCTGGTGGCGGACATGGACTCCACCATCATCGGCTGCGAGTGCCTGGACGAACTGGCCGACTTCGCCGGCAAGAAGGCGGAGGTCTCGGCCATCACCGAGCGCGCCATGCGCGGCGAACTGGTGTTCGAGAGCGCCCTGCGCGAGCGGGTGGCCATGCTGAAGGGCCTGCCGGTGGTCGACCTGGAACTCGCCTACGACCAGCGGGTGCGGCTCAATCCCGGCGCGCGGACCTTCGTGCGGACCATGGCGGCCAACGGCGCGCGCTGCCTGCTGGTCTCCGGCGGCTTCACCTTCTTCACCGGCCGGGTCGCCGCCGCCGCCGGGTTCCACGAGGACCGCGCCAACACCCTGGGCGAATCCGCCGGCCGGCTCGACGGCACGGTGGGCGAGCCGATCCTGGGCCGCGAGGCCAAGCTGGCGGCGCTGCAGGGGGAGGCGGCCCGGCTGGGCCTCGAACTCGCCGACACCCTGGCCATCGGCGACGGCGCGAACGACCTGGCGATGATCGAGGCCTCCGGCCTGGGCCTGGCCTATCGCGCCAAGCCGATCGTGGCCGCCGAGGCCGACGCCAAGATCGACCATTCCGACCTCACCGCCGCGCTCTACTTCCAGGGCTACACGGCTGCCGACTTCGTTACGGACTGAAGCCAGGCTTGATTTCCCGCAGGCCGGCGAAATGGGCTAGGTCCGGGCCATGAGCCTGCCGCGCACGCCCCACGCCGTCGTCTTCGACATGGACGGCCTCCTCTGCGACACCGAGGTCGTCTACCGCGACGCCATGTTCGCCACCGCCGCCGAGCACGGACACGACATGCCGCTGTCGCTGTTCAAGAGCATGATCGGCCTGCCGGGCCCGATGAGCGACCGCCAGGTGCTGAACCACTTCGGCGAGGACTTCCCGATCGCCGACTTCAACGCCCGGGTGATGGAGCACGTGGACCTGGCCTGCGAGGCCGGGATCGCGTTGAAGGCCGGGGTGGTGGAGATCCTCGACCACCTGGACGCGCTGGGCCTTCCCCGCGCCATCGCCACCTCGTCCAGCCACCGGTCGGTGCAGGCCCATCTGGGCCCCTCCGGAGTCATCCCGCGGTTCCACGCGGTGATCGCCCGCGGCGACTATGAGCGCGGCAAGCCCAGTCCCGACCCGTTCCTTCGGGCGGCGGAGCGCCTGGGCGTCGCGCCCGGCCGCTGCCTGGCCCTGGAGGACAGCCATAACGGCGTCCGCGCCGCGTCGGCGGCCGGCATGATGACGGTGATGGTGCCCGACCTGCTGGATCCCACGGCGGAGATGCACGCGCTCTGCGTCCGCATCGCCCGCGACCTGCACGAGGTGCGCGGCTGGCTGCCCGACGCCCCGGCCCTCTGAACTAGAGCTCGATCCAGTAGTGCAGGGCCTGTTCGCCCTCGCGCCAGATGTGCGGGACGGTGGCGGTGTGGACCCCGCCGTTCTTTTCGATCACCCGGATCGAGTGCGGGTTGTTCGGATTGACCGTCAGCAGCACCCGCCTGAGCGACATGTTGGCCCGGATCCAGTCCAGGCCGGCCGCCAGCAGGGCGCTGGCATGGCCCTGGCCGCGCGCGCCGGGCCGCACCGCATAGCCGACGTGGCCGCCCACCTGGGCCAGGGTCTCGTTCAACTCGTGGCGGATGTTGAGCGAGCCCAGGAACTCCTCGCCCTCGGTCCACCACAGCACGGTGGAGGGCACGGCGAACCCGGTCGAGCCGTCCGGCAGGATGAGGATCTGCGGCGGATGGAGCTGGGTCCGCAGGAACGCCTCGGGGTCGGCCTCCACCGCCGCGATGCTCTCCGCCGTCTCAGGGCGCAGGGTGTCGCGTGAATAGCCCTCCTTTAGCGCCGCGATGAACGACGGCAGCCGCCGGGCGTCCGGCCGGACGAGAACGGGCATGGCTATCTCGCGCCCGGCCCGCGTTCGAAGTACTTGAAGAATTCGCTCTGCGGCGACAGCACCAGGGTGGTGTCGCCCTGGCCGAACGCCGCTTCATAGGCCTGCATCGAGCGGTAGAAGGACGCGAAGCCGGGGTCCTTGCCGAAGCTCTGGGCGAAGATGCGGGTGCGCTGTGCGTCGCCCTGGCCGCGGGTGATCTCCGCCTGCTGGGTGGCGGTGGCCAGGGTGATGGTCACCTCCTTGTCGGCCGAGGCGATGATCTCGCGCTTCTGCTGTTCGCCGACGGCGCGCAGCTGGGCGGCCACCTGCTGCCGGCTGGTCTTCATTCGCCGATAGACCGACTCCTGATTGGACTGGGGCAGGTCCGCGCGCTTGATCCTCAGGTCGATGACCTGGATGCCGAGCTTGGACTGGGTGGCGCGCTTGGCCACGTCGTCCCGCGCCTTGGCCATGAGTTCGCTGCGGCGGCCGGAGATGATGTCGATGGAGGTGGCGGACCCCAGGATCTGCCGCAGGGAGGAATTCACCAGCCGCTCGATCCGGTCCGAGGCGATCGTCTCGGTGCGCAGGGTCCGGTAGTAGAGCAGGGGATCGGAAATCCGGTAGCGGACAAAGGCGTCGACCACCAGCTTGCCCTGGTCGGCGGCGATGACCTCCTCCTTCTCGGCGTTGAGCGAGAGGTTGCGCTTGTCGAACTGGATCACGTTCTCGAGGAACGGAGCCTTCAGCTTCAGGCCGGGATCGTTGGTCCCCTGGGCGTTGACGACCCGCACGGGCTCGCCGAAACGCAGCACGATGGCCTGCCGGCGCTGATCGACCACGTAGAAGGTGTTCATCAGCAGGAACACCACGGCGACCGCCACGGCCAGCCAGACTGTCGTTACACGGTTCATCGGGCGACTCCCGCGGCCTGGTCGCCGCTCTGCACGCCGCCGTCGTCTGCGGGCGGAGTCACGCGGGTTGCGGCCGCCCGGGGACGGAACACGTCGGGCGGCAGGATGATCGGGGCGCTGGCGCCCTTGCTGTCGATCACCACCTTGTTCGACTTGGCCAGCACCTGCTGCATGGTCTCGATGTAGAGGCGCTGGCGGGTCACGCCGGGCGCCTTGCGGTATTCGCCGTAGATCTGGTCGAACCGGGCGGTCTCGCCCAGCGCCTCGCGCACGGCCTGCTCGCGATAGGCCTCGGCCGACTGGGTCAGCTTGGCCGCGTCGCCCTTGGCCTCGTTGACCACACGGTTGCGGTAGGTGTTGGCCTCGTTGACCTTGCTGTCGGCGTCCTGGCCCGCGCTGGCCACCTGACGGAACGCGTCGGCGACTTCGGCGGGCGGATTGGCGCTGCGGATCTGCACCTCCACCACGGTCACGCCGGCGCCCCAGCGATCAAGGGTCTTCTGCATCAGGTCCGCGGCCTGGGTCTGCACCTGGCCGCGGCCGGTGGTCAGGATGGCCTGCAGCGGAGTCTTGCCGGCCACTTCGCGCATGGCGCTCTCCGCCACGGCTTTCACCGACTCTTCCGGATCGCGCAGGGTGAAGATGTAGGCCGCCGCGTCGGCGATCCGCCAGGTGACGCTGAACTCCAGGTCGACGATGTTTTCGTCGCCGGTGAGCATCAGGCTTTCTTCCGGGGCGTCGCCGGGATTGGCGCCGCCCACGTCGATCCGCTTCAGGTCGGTGACCGGGACCTTCACCACATGCTCGATCGGGGCCGGCAGATGGTAGCGAAGGCCAGGCGCCTCGCGCCGGGTGAACTTGCCGAAGGTGGTGACCACCGCCTCTTCGTTGGGCTGGACGATATAGACGCCCGACACCGCCCAGATGGCGAAAGCGGCGGCCGCGAAGGCGGCTACGGCGCCGGAGCGCAGGCCTTCGCCCGGGCCGCCGAACATGTTGCGCAGGCGGCGCAGGATCTGCTCGAGGTCGGGCGGGATATCCGGACGTCGCGGTCCGCCGGGTCCACGGTTTCGGTTGGGCTCCTTGCGCTCGCCGTCTCCGTCACCGGACGGCGGCGAACCCCAGGGACCGGGATTGGCGTTGTCATTCCAGGGCATGCGTCGCGTCGTTCTTTTTCTGTCTCGGCGCGGCCGCGTCGCACAAGTCCGGGCGCGGACTTGTAAACCGGCGCTGTGACACGGATATGAGACGCCATGCTGAGCAAAGCAAGCCACAGACGCCATGAAGACTGAAGCTCCCATCGACCGCGCCGCCCTGATGGCGGCTCTCGACCAGGTGATCGACCCCAAGTCGGGGCGTGGTCTGGCGGCCGCGGGCCTGGTCCGGGGCCTGATCCTTGCGCCCGGCCGCGCAGGCTTCATGCTGGAGGTGCCCGCCGCCGACGTGGCGCTCTACGCCCCGGTGCGCGACGCCGCCGAGCGCCTGATCGCCGGCCTGCCGGGGGTGGACCGCGCCCAGGTGGTGCTCACCGCCGAGGGACCGGCCGAACTTCCCCCGGCGCCCGGAGTCACCCGCGTGCGCAAGGGCGCGCGCCTGACCCAGGACCCGCACGCCCAGCCCGCGCCTCCGGCCGCGGCCGAGCGCCCGGCCCATGTGCGCCGGGTGATCGCGGTGGCCAGCGGCAAGGGCGGGGTCGGCAAGTCGACGATCTCGGTGAACCTGGCCGCCGCCCTGGCCGCCCACGGCCTGCGCGTGGGCCTGCTGGACGCCGACGTCTATGGTCCGTCGGCGCCGCGCATGTTGGGGATCGACGAGGAGCCGGCGTTCGTGGACGGCAAGCTGCAGCCGCTGACGGCCTGGGGCCTCAAGGTGATGTCCATCGGCTTCCTGGTGGACGAAGGCGCGCCGATGATCTGGCGCGGGCCGATGGCCAGTTCGGCGGTGCGCCAGATGATGAACGACGTGGCCTGGGGCAGCGAGGCCGAGCCGCTGGACGTGCTGGTCGTCGACCTGCCGCCGGGGACTGGCGACATCCAGCT
>DASUIJ010000457.1:0-22779 GCA_036279815.1 Phenylobacterium sp.
GGTGGCCGCCCAGTACGCTGTGGCCATCACCCCGGCCCTGGTCGAGCTGATCGACGCCGCCGACCCCAACGACCCCATCGCCCGCCAGTTCCTGCCCCAGGAAGCCGAGCTGGACAGCGGGCCGGGGGAATCCCCGGATCCGATCGGCGACCAGGCCTTCAGTCCCGTCGAGGGGATCGTGCACCGCTATCCCGACCGGGTGCTGCTGAAGATCACCCACACCTGCGCCACCTACTGCCGGTTCTGCTTCCGGCGCGAGATGGTGGGGCCCGGCGGTCTGGAGCCGCTGTCGAAGGCCGCCCTGGACGCCGCCCTGGCCTATGTGGCGGACCGCCCGGAGATCTGGGAGGTGATCGTCACCGGCGGCGACCCCCTGGTGCTGTCGCCGCGCCGCCTGCGCGACCTGACGGACCGACTGGCCCGCATCGACCACGTCAAGGTGGTGCGCTTCCACACCCGCGTCCCGGCGGTGGACCCGGGCGCCGTCACCGACGAGCTGGTGTCGGCCCTGAAGGCCCCCGGCAAGGCGGTCTATGTGGCCCTGCACGCCAACCACCCGCGCGAACTGAGCCCCGCCGCCCGCGCCGCCTGCGCGCGGATCGTCGACGCCGGCCTGCCGATGGTCAGCCAGACCGTCCTGCTGCGCGGCGTGAACGACGACCCCGAGACCCTGGGCGCCCTGATGCGCGCCTTCGTCGAGACCCGGATCAAGCCCTACTACCTGCACCATGGGGACATGGCGCCCGGCACCGGCCACCTGCGCGCCACGGTCGCGGAGGGCCAGGCCCTCATGAAGGCCCTGCGTGGGCGCTATTCCGGCCTCTGCCAGCCGACCTTTGTGCTGGATATCCCCGACGGCCACGGCAAGGTCCCGATCGGGCCGACCTATCTTTCGGACCCGGACGGCGGCGAGGTGGAGGATCCGCAAGGGGTCGTCCACGCCTATCCGCCGAAGCCGTAGGACGCTGCGGCGCGCCCGCTTGCGCCGAAAAGCCGATCCCCCTATCCCTCGACACGACGCCGACCTGCCAATTGGGGTGCTCCATGACGTTCAGCTCCGGCCCCCCGAACGACCCTCGAAAGTTCTCCAGCGGCGGTACGTTCCGGATTCCCGCTCGCGCCGCCCCCGCCTCCACGCCCCCGGCCCCCGCGCCGCCCGCGCGGGACGCCGCCGCCGACGGCCGCACGCTGCAGGCGATCCTGCAGGCGACCCAGGACGACATTCCCCGCGCCATCGTCATGGCCGAGGCCGCCCTGGCCGACGGCTTCGAGCATGCCGTCCTGCTCAACCTCGTCGCCCTGAGGCTGGAGAACGAGGGCCGGCTTCCCGAGGCCCTCATGCGCCTGCACCGCGCCCGCGAGCTGGCGCCGCGGGACGTCGGAACCCTGAACGCCCTGGGCCTGTGCCTGCATCGCCTGGAGCGGTCGCACGAGGCCATCGAGGTCTTCGACGCTCTGCTTGAGGTGAACCCCAACCTGCCCTTCGCCCAGGCCAACCGCGCCGCCGCCCTGCAGGCCACCGGCCGCCTGGACCGCGCGGAGGAAGGCTACCGCCGCGCCCTGGCCCTGGCGCCCGGCCATCCGGTGGCCCTCACCGGCCTGGCCTCGATCGCCAGCCGCAAGGGCGCCCACGCCGAGGCCGAGGCCCTGGCCGTGCAGGTCCTGAAGATCGAGCCCAACGTCCCGGATGCGAGCATGAGCCTGGCCCGGGCCGAGGCGGCGACCGGTCGCGGCGAGGCGGCCGCGGCGCGGATGCGCGGCCTGCTGGCCGATCCACGGATGTCGCCGCTGGATACCGCGGACGCCTGGAACCTGCTGGGCGACATCCTCGACGCCCGCGGCGCGACCGCGGAGGCCTTCGACGCCTACGAGGCCTGCAACCGCGGCCTGCAGAAGCTCTACGCCGAGCGTTTCGCCATCGGCGACAGCGCGCTGGACTTCGCGCGCGGCATGACCGGCTATTTCCAGCGGGCGAGGCCGCAGGACTGGGCTCGCCGCCCGGCCGTCCCGGCCAACCCCTACGCGCCCCGCGCCCACGTCTTCCTGATCGGCTTCCCCCGCTCGGGCACGACTCTGCTGGAAACCGCCCTGGCCGGCAGTCCCGACGTGGTTACGCTGGAGGAGCAGGAAGCGCTGGCCGACGGGGTCCGCCGTTATCTGCGCGACCCGCGCGACCTCAACGCCCTGGCCCAGGCCTCGGAGGCGGAGCTCGGCGAATTCCGCGCCGCCTATTGGCGCCGGGTCCGCGAGGCCGGCTGCGAGGTGGCCGGCAAGGTGTTCGTGGACCGCTATCCCCTGAACACCCTGAAACTGCCGCTGATCGCCAGGCTGTTCCCCGACGCCAGGATCCTGTTCGCCCTGCGCGACCCGCGCGACGTGGTCTGGAGCTGCTATCGCCGGCGCTTCCGGATGAGCTCGCCCATGTACCAGTTCCTCACCCTGCCGGGGGCGGCCGCGTTCTACGACGCCACCCTGGCCCTGAAGACCCGGATGGACGCGGTGGTGGCCCTCGACCAGCGCACGGTCCGGCACGAGGACCTGCTGGCCGACTTCGAGGGCGAGATGAAATCGATCTGCAGCTACATCGGCCTGGAGTGGCGCGAGACCATGCGCGACGTGGCCGCCCGCACGGCCGATCGGACCATCGCCACGCCTTCCACCGCCCAGATCGCGCGGGGTCTGAACACTGAAGGCGTGGGCCAGTGGCGCCGCTACGCCGACCGCATGGGACCGGCGCTGAACATTCTGCGTCCCTGGGTGGAACGGTTCGGGTATCCGGCGGACTAGGACTCCCGTTGTCGGAGACGGGACACGGGCGCTCGGAGCAATGTGGTCCGGGCCCTAGCCGATCACGTCGGTTTCCGGGCGGTCCGCTCCGTCGGCGTGCTCGATCCTCCAGACGCCGTTGGCGTCCTCGTACTGGATTTCCTCCGTCTGGCCGGGAACCCGCTGCTCCCGCGCCGCGCGCTGCGCGGCATGTCGCGCCGCCTGGCGGGTGGGAAAGGTTTCCGAATAGACGCCGTCGGACCGGTAGGCCCAACCCCCGTCATGTTCGACCAGCTGATAGACCACATGGGACATGGTGTTCCTCCTCGAAGTCCAGGCCGGCTCGGCCCTGGTTGGACATCAAGGGCCAAACGGTCGGGCGAGGCTTCGGATGCATGCCCTGGCCCGGACGCGCGGCTCGTCGTCTAGGCGGGCGCGCCCCATAGACTGCGCACATGGCGCGGCGGAACGCCGGCCCGCTGGCCTTCGCCCCGGGGCTGAGCGGGCGCCGCCGCCCTACCAGGCGCCGATATTCGGCGCCGACACCCAGGGTTCAGCCGGCGGCAGCGCCGCGCCGGCCTGCAGCAGCTCGACCGAGATCCCGTCCGGGGAGCGCACGAACGCCATCCGGCCGTCCCGGGGCGGCCGATTGATGGTCACGCCGCCCGCCTGCAGCCGGGCGCAAAGCGCGTAGATGTCGTCCACCGCATAGGCCAGGTGGCCGAAATTCCGGCCGCCCTGATAGTCCTCGGTGTCCCAGTTGTAGGTCAGCTCGACCATCGGCGCCTTGGAGGCCGCGGCCAGTTCCTCGTCTCCCGGCGCGCACAGGAACACCAGGGTGAAGCGGCCCATCGGGCTCTCGCTCCGGGACATCTCCTTGAGGCCCAGCTTGTCGCAGTAGAAGTCCAGCGAGGCGTCCAGGTCCTTTACCCTGACCATGGTGTGCAGATACTTCATCGCCGCCTCTCCATTTGATCGAACTTGCGCGATTGCCATGACTCGACGCGCGGCGGCGCGCAAGTCCCCGGCTGGGTCTGGGGCCTCAAGAGCACAATACCGGAGCCTTGAAAAACCTGTCCTCGATTTCATTTGTGTTCGCAGAACGGTGGCATCAGAAACTTTCGCAACTTATCTGAAGGATGTTCGGGCGACGGTTGATTCTTATGAATTGACTGAATAACGACTGTCGCGTTTGGGGACCGGCCGTATGCGTTTGAAACCTGCTCATATCTTCGCGATTGGGCTTGCCGTCGTCGTCGTCCTTTATCTGACGGTGGGAACCCTGCTGAGCGGCGGCAAGAAACATGCGGCCCCCACCCAGGCGGCCAAGACGGCCTCCATCGCCCTCGCCAGCGTGCAGGTCGCCGCGACGCCCGAGACCCAGCATCCCATCAGCGTGACCGTGCGCGGGCGCACGGAAGCCGCCCGCAGCGTGATCGTGAAGTCGGAGACGTCCGGCGTGGTGGCGGCCACCCCGGCGGTCGAGGGCTCCTATGTCGCCAAGGGCACGGTGCTGTGCCGCCTCAATGTCGACGCCCGCCAGGCCGGCCTGGATCAGGCCCGCGCCGCGCTGCGCTCGCGCCAGCTCACCCAGCAGGCCTCCATCGAACTGGCCAAGAAGGGCTACCGCTCCCAGACGCAGGTGCTGCAGGATCAGGCCAACCTGGACAACGCCCAGGCCGGCGTCCGCCAGGCCGAGATCGCCCTGGAGCAGACCAATATCCGCGCGCCCTTCAACGGCGTGTTCGACAAGCGCGACGCCGAGATCGGGACCTATCTCTCGCCCGGCCAGTCCTGCGGGACCCTGCTGGAGCTCAATCCGCTGCTGATCGTCGGCGACCTGCCGGAGACCGAGACCAGCAAGCTGCATGTGGGTTCCGCCGCCGTCGCCAAGCTGGTGTCGGGCGAAACCCTGTCCGGCACGGTCCGCTATGTGGCCCGCGAGGCGGATCCGCAGACCCGGACCTACCATGTCGAGGTGGCGGTCCAGAACCCGCGGCTGATCCGCTCGGGCCTGTCGGCGACGGTGCAGATCGCCTCGGGCGTCGGCCCGGCCCACCTGGTCCCGGTATCGTCCCTGGTGTTGGACTCCGCCGGTCGCCAGGGCGTGCGCTACGTCCGGGACGACAACATGGTCGCCTTCGCGCCGGTCTCCGTGATCGAGGAGACCGCGGGCGGCGTCTGGGTTTCGGGCATGCGCGGCGTGGTTCGCGTGATCACCGTCGGCCAGTCCTATGTGGCCGAAGGCCAGAAGGTGCGGGTCGGCGCCCCAGGCTGACCCGCCGGCTCCGCCTTTACCGGGTCCGTCAGAGGTCCGGAAAGGTCGCCGAGTTGATATCTTAGAGGTTCGAAAGGGCGTATCCGGCTGTCCGGAGCGTCCTGCAGGAGGCTTGAGACCATGATCGGACCCTTGATCGACGGCGCGATCAAACGGCGCAAGGTCGTGCTGGGCGTCACCCTGATCGCCAGCCTCTTCGGCTTCATGGCCTACAACTCGATGCCGCGCGAAGCCCAGCCGGACATCACCATCCCGTTCGTTTCGGTGGTGGTGCCCTATCCGGGCGTGAGCCCCGAGGACGCCGAGCGCCTGCTGGTCAAGCCCCTGGAGACCAATCTCCAGAGCATCGAGGGCGTCAAGCAGATGAACGGCGTCGCCCGCCAGGGCATGGCCGCCGTCACGCTCGAATTCGAAGCCGACTTCGACAAGGACAAGGTGCTGCAGGACGTCCGGGCCAAGGTCGACCTGGCGCGCGGCCGGTTCCCGCCCGACGCCGAGGAACCGATCATCCAGGAGGCCAACATCTCCGGCGAGCCGGTGATCGGCATCGTACTCTCGGGCCAGGCGCCCGAACGGGAGCTGGTGACCATCGCCCGGGACCTGAAGGACCGCCTGGAATCCCAGCCCGGCGTGCTTGAGGCCTATCTTTCCGGCGGCCGTGAGGAATTCCTCGAGGTCACTGTCGATCCGGTGCGGATGGAGGCCTACAACGTCACCACCGGCGAGCTGTCCCAGGTGATCGGGCGCAACAACCAGCTGGTCCCGGCCGGCGATCTGATCGCCGGCGGCGGCAAGTTCGCCGTCAAGGTGCCTGGCGTCGTCGAGAAGCCGGAAGACATCCTGACCCTGCCGATCAAGAAGAACGGCGACCGCCTGATCACGGTGGGCGACATCGGTGAGGTGCGGCGGACCTTCAAGGACGCCAACTTCATCACCCGCTACAATGGCCAGCCCGCCTATTCGCTGGAAGTCTCCAAGCGGTCCGGCGCCAACATTCTCCAGACCGTCGCCAACGTCCGCAAGACAGTGGAGGCCGAACAGAAGCGCTGGCCGCCCACCGTCCACGCCTCCTACACCTACGACCAGTCCGACTTCATCGGCCGGACCCTGCAGGTGCTGGAAGGCGGGCTGCTGTCGGCGACCCTGCTGGTGATGATCATCATCGTCGCCAGTCTCGGCATCCGTCAGGGGTTCATGGTGGGGCTCGCGATCCCGGCCTGCTTCATGCTGGCCTTCCTGATGCTCAACGCCCTGCACGAGACCCTCAACCAGATGGTCATGTTCGGCATGGTGCTGGCCGTCGGGATCCTGGTCGACGGCGGCATCGTGGTGGTGGAGTACGCCGACCGGAAGATGGCCGAGGGGCTGTCCAAGGAGGAGGCCTTCGCCGCCGCCGGCAAACGCATGTTCTGGCCGGTGCTGAACGGCACCCTGACCACCCTGTGCGCCTTCCTGCCCTTCATGTTCTGGAACTCGATCGCCGGGAAGTTCATGAGCTTCCTGCCGCTGACCCTGTTCTTCGTGCTGGGCGCCTCGATCTTCGTGGCCCTGATCTTCACCCCGGCCCTGGGCTCGATCTTCGCCCGCAAGGCGGCTGTCGACGCCGAGCATCTGGCCGAGATCGAGAAGTCGGAGCACGGCGATCCGCGCGAGATGACCGGCTTCATGGGCTGGTATGCGCGGACCATCAGCTACCTGGGGCAGCATCCCATCCGGGTCCTGGCCTCGACCGTGGTGGTCATCTTCGCGGTGGTCTTCTGGTTCGGGCACACCAAGCACCGCACCGAGTTCTTCCTCGACCAGGACCCCGAGTTCGTCTCGGTCTTCATCAAGGCGCGGGGCAACATGTCGCCCGACGCCCAGGACGTCCTGGTCAGCCAGGTCGAGCGCAGGCTCACCGGCATCAAGGGCGTGGACTCCATGTACGTGCGGACCGGCGTCGCCAGTTCCGGCGGCGGCCCGAACGGTCCGCCAAACGACACCGTCGGCCGCATCCAGGTGGAGTTCCAGAAGTACGAGGAACGCAAGGCGCTGGGCCTGCGCGGCAAGGACATCGCCAACGAGGTGCGCAAGCGCGTCGCCGACATGCCGGGCATGCAGGTCGAGGTGCGCGAGCCCCAGGGCGGCCCGCCCACCGGCAAGGCCGTCCAGGTCGAACTGCGCAGCAACGATCCCGTCGCCCTGAACCATGCGGCCGACATCGTGAAGGCCAAGCTGGCCGCCGATCCCCAGCTCATCGAGCTGGAGGACAACCGCACCTCGCCCGGCATCGAATGGAGCCTGTCGGTCGATCGCGAGGCCGCCGGCCGCTACGGCGTCGACGTCCTGACCGTCGGCCAGGCGATCCAGTACATGACCGGCGGCGTGCTGGTGGGGCGTTTCCGTCCCGACGACGCCGAGGACGAACTGGATATCCGGGTGCGCTTCACGCCCGAGGGCCGCAACGTCGCAGCCTTCGAGACCCTGAAGATTCCGACGCCCAATGGCCCGGTGCCCGCGGCCTACTTCATCAAGCGCGTCCCGGCCCAGCAGGTGACCACGATCCAGCGTCGCGACGGTCAGCGGCTGGTCGTCGTCCAGGCCAATGCGCAGCCCGGCGTGGCCGCCAACCAGAAGATCGCCGAGCTCAAGCCCTGGCTGGAAAAGGCGGGGATCGACCCGTCCGTGCGCTGGAAGTTCACCGGCGCCGACGAGGAGGGGCAGAAGGCGGCGGTCTTCTTCATGACCGCGATCTCGGCGTCGCTGTTCATGATGATGATCATCCTGCTGTGGCAGTTCAACAGCTTCTACGGCGTGCTGGTGACGCTATCGGCGGTGGTCCTGTCGACGGTCGGGGTGCTGCTGGGGGTGCAGATCAATCTGATGCACACCTTCGACTACATCTCGGTGATCATGCTCGGCACCGGGATCGTCGCCCTCGCCGGGGTCGTGGTGGGCCACAACATCGTGCTGGTGGACACCTTCTATCAGCTGCGGCGAGGCGGCTACGAGGCCGACGAGGCCGCGGTCCGCGCCGCCGCCCAGCGGTTCCGGCCGGTCATGCTGACCACCCTGGTGACCGTGGTCGGCCTGCTGCCGCTGATGTTCCAGCTCCACCCGAACTTCCGCAACGGGGTGCTGGAATATCGCGCGCCGGGTTCGGAGTGGTGGGTGCAGCTCTCGGCCGCCGTGGTCTGGGGCCTCAGCTTCGCCACCCTGCTGACCCTGCTGCTGACGCCGGTGCTGCTGGCCGCGCCCAAGGTCTTCGCCGCCCGCTTCCACTGGGTGTTCGACAAGGTCCGCGCCATGGTCGGACTGCGCAAGCGGGACGGCCGGCGCCGCGGCGAGTCCCCCTTCGGCGAGGACGAGGTCCGGCCGGCGGCCGAGTAGCCGCGGCGGCGCGCGCCCCGGCCTACCCTTCCCGCGTCTGCCGGCGCCAGAGGGCTGCGTACTCGGCGCCCTTCTCCAGCAGTTCGGCGTGGGTCCCGCGCTCGACCACCCGTCCGCGTCGCAGGACCACGATCTGGTCGGCGTCGACGATGGTCGACAGCCGGTGGGCGATCACCAGGGTGGTGCGCCCGGCCTTCACCTTGCGCAGGGTCTGCTGGATCGCCTCCTCCGTGGGGCCGTCGAGGGCGCTGGTGGCCTCGTCGAGGACCAGGACGCGGGGATCGGCCAGCAGGGCCCGGGCGATGCCGACCCGCTGGCGCTCGCCGCCGGACAGCTTCAGGCCCCGCTCTCCCACCATGGTCGACAGGCCGTTGGGCAGGCTGTCGATGAAGCCGCCCAGTTCCGCCGCCTCCGCCGCGGCGCGGACCTCCGCCGGACCCGCCTCCGGCCGCGCGAAGGCGATGTTCGCATAGAGGGTGTCGTTGAACAGGGCCACGTCCTGCGGCACCAGGGCCACGGCGCGGCGCAGGGCCTGCTGCCGGATCTGGCGCAGGTCCAGGCCGTCCAGGGTCACCCGGCCGCGCTGAGGGTCCAGCAGGCGCAACGCCAGGCGCACCGCCGTGGTCTTGCCCGCGCCCGAGGGGCCGACGATCGCCGTGGTGGTCCCGGGCGGAATCTCGAAGCTCACGTCCCTGAGGCCGGTCGAGCGCGCGTCATGCTGGAAGCCCACGCCCTCGAAGGCGATCGCCGCCCCCTTGGTCGCCGCCGGCGGCAGGTCGCGCGCGTCGGGCGCATCGACGATGTCCGGGGCGACGGCGGTCAGGCTGACCATCTGCTCCATGTCGATGAAGGCCTGGCGGATCTCCCGGTAGTTGAAGCCCAGCATGGCCAGGGGCTGGTAGAGCCCGATCAGCAGGAACACCGCCGTGGTGATCTCGCCGACCCTCATGTGGCCCTGCATCACCTCCATGCCGGCCATCACGGTCATCAAGGCCAGGCCCATGTTGAGGACCGTGGCCTGCACGGTGTTGAGCAGCGACAGAGAGGTGTTGGCCTTCACCGAGGCCTTCACATAGTCGGCCATGGCGCGGCTGTAGTGGGCGACCGTGCGCGTCTCCGAGCCGAAGGTCTTCACCGTCTCGTAGTTGATCATGGCGTCGACCGAGAGGCCCGCCGCCCGGCTGTCGGCCTCGTTCAGCTCCCGCCGGTGGCCCAGCCGCCAGTCGGTGATCCGGAAGGTCAGGACCGTGTAGATCACGATGGTCCCGAAGGCCGTCGCCGCGAACCTCCAGTCCAGCTTGGCGGCCATCACGCCCATGGCCAGGACCAGCTCGATGGCGGTCGGGCCCAGGTTGAACACCACGCTGCGGATCAGGAAGTCGGTGGAGCGCGCGCCCCGGTCGACGATCCGGGCCAGGGCCCCGGTCTGCTTGCTCTGGTGGAAGTCCAGCGACAGGCCCAGGGTGTGGGCGAAGGTCTCGGTCGCCGCCTTGGCCATGGTGGCCTGGGACACCGAGGTGAAGATGGCGTCGCGGGCGTTGGGCGCGGCGGCCGCCACCGTGCGCAGGGCGGCGAAGCCCAGGGCCAGGCCGACGAAGCCCGCCCCGACCCCGGCGGCCGCACCGGCCAGCGGCGTCAGGGTGTTGATCGCGTCTCCCAGCATGACCGGGGCCCACACTCCCGCCAGCTTGCCGGCGAACACCAGCAGCAGGGCCGCCGGGATGCGCCAGGCCAGGCCGGGCGCGCCGGATCGCAGCACCAGGCGGCCGAGATCGGCCATGGAGCTCCAGAAGTCGAATTTTGTGGAGGCCGGCGCGACCGCGCCAGGGGTTCCGAAGCGCCGGACAGCGCCGGCGTCATGGAAGGACACGGTGGGGAGGTTCTCCTGACAGGGGGCTTCGGTCGACGACCAGGGTGGACTGCACGCCGCCGCCGGGCGTCATCCAGTCCACGCGCAGGCCGGAGGGCGCGGGGTTGGTCCGGAACGGCCCGTCGACCAGGGGCGCGGCGGGCGTGGCGTCGATGATCAGGGTCGAGTCGATGGAATCCCCGAACACCTTGAGACTGTGGCGGCCGGGGCTGACCGGCCCGGTCAGGGGAATCGCGAAGTGGCCCTGGGCGTCGCTGCGGCTCTCGCCCAGCTTGTGGCCGTCGATCCGGGCGCTGACCGCGCCGCCGGCGGGACCGCGGCCGGACACCACCGCACCGCCGTCCCGGTCCATGTCGAAGCCGGTGACCCCGGCGCCGGGACCTGCGCCGATCGCCAGCGCCCCGCCGCCGGCCCGCAGCAGGACCCCGGCGCCTTCGGGGGTGATCAACAGGTAGCCTTCGGACTGCACGGTCCGCCCGGCGGCGGTCTGGGACAGGCCGTAGATCGCCGCCGTGGGCCGGGCGGGGACCTGCAGCCGCCACTGCCCTGTCGCGTCGATCTGGGTCGCCACCGCCTCGCCTCGCGGTGAGGCCAGCCGCACCGTCGCCTTGGGGGCGCCCGTCCCGGACAGCGACACCTCGGTCCCGGCCAGCTGCAGCGCCGTCACCCTCGGCGGCGCGACATAGCCCGCGTCGGCCGCCTCCCGCTTCGGCGGCTCCGGCGCGCGGGGCGGCCCGTCGCAGGCGGCCGCGGCCGCCAGGGCCAGGCTCGCCGCAACGATGATTGGAAACGGAACGCGATCCACGGGTAGGTTGAAACTCCTTAACTCAAATCCTAGCTAATCGGCCCAGTCCTGCGCGCAAGAGCGTGGCCGTCGTTTCTCCCGGAGCCTTCCGCATGGGGCAAGCCCCCGCCCCCCTCGCCTCGATCTGCGTCTTCTGCGGCTCCTCCGACGCCGCCGACCCGAGCCTCCTGTCCGCGGCCGCCGACCTGGGCCGCGACCTGGCCCGCGAAGGCCTGGCCCTGATCTATGGCGGCGGCGGCGTGGGGCTGATGGGCGCCTGCGCCATCGCCGCCCACGAAGCCGGCGGCAAGGTCCTGGGGATCATCCCGCACTTCCTCAAGGAGCGCGAGCGCCGTCTGGACGTGGTGGACACCATCACGGTCGATTCCATGCACGAGCGGAAGATGATCATGTTCGAACGCTCGGACGGGTTCGTCGTCCTTCCCGGCGGGATCGGCACCCTGGAGGAGATCGTGGAACTGCTGTCCTGGCGGCGGCTCGACCTGCACGCCAAGCCGGTGGTGTTCTACAGCCCGAACGGCTTCTGGGAGCCGCTCTACGCCCTGTTCCAGCACACGGTGGACCAGAACCTCACCCCGGCGGGTTTCATGGGCAGCTGGGTCTCGGTGGACCGCATCGAGGACATCATCCCGGCTCTGCGGGGCGGCCTGCCGGTCGCGCCCGCCGCCGAGGACATGCCCGAGGTGACCTGAAGCCGGTCAGCCCAGCCTGTGATCGGGCACGATCTGCACCGGCACGCCCATCAGCATCCTCGGCTCGGCGTAGCTGTTGTCGTCCTCGTCCAGGAACGAGCGGTCTTCCAGCAGCACCCGCCACTCCGCCGGCGTGAACTTCAATGTTCCGAACGGCCCGCGGTCGTCGTTGGGTTCGGTGATGGTCACGGCGTTACTCCTTGTCCACGAAGGAGAGTCTGGCCTTCCAATGGGCCCGTCCTTAAGTCCGAACCTGGGTCATCCTAAGGCCGGCGTGTCGCCGGCATGTCGCAAAACACCGTGACAGCCACGGTTCGGACTCGTTGCCGCGCCCCGGCCGGCCTCAGCCCTTGGTCACCGCGTCCCGGAACCCGTTGACGATCGGATAGCGCCGGTCGCGCCCGAAGGCCCTGGCGCCCAGCTTCACCCCCGGCGCGGCCTGGCGGCGCTTGTATTCGGAGCCATAGAGCAGGCGCTGCACCCGCTCGACCGTCTCCGGCGCGTGGCCGCGGGCGACGATCTCGTCCAGGGTCGCCTCCTCCTCCACCAGGCCATGGAGGATCGCGTCCAGCTCGGCGTATTCCGGCAGGCTGTCCTGGTCCTTCTGGTCCGGGCGCAGCTCGGCGGACGGCGGCTTGGTCAGGATGCGCTGCGGGATCGGGGTCTTGGCCACCCCGAACGGATCATGGGCGTTGCGCCAGTCGCAGACCGCATAGACCTCGGTCTTGTAGAGGTCCTTCAGCACGTTGTAGCCGCCGCACATGTCGCCGTAGAGCGTGGCGTAGCCCACCGCCATCTCGCTCTTGTTGCCGGTGGTCAGCAGCATCAGGCCGAGCTTGTTGGACAGCGCCATCAGCGACAGCCCCCGGGTGCGGGCCTGGATGTTCTCCTCGGTCAGGTCCGGCGCGCGGCCCTCATAGAGCGGGGTCAACATCTCGGCGAAGGCGTCCACCGCCGGGGAAATCGCGATCTCGTCCAGCCGCACGCCCAGCCGCCCGGCGCAGCCCGCGGCGTCCTCCAGGCTGTCCTTTGAGGTGTAGCGCGACGGCAGCATGAAGCAGCGCACCCGCTCCGGACCCAGGGCGTCAGCCGCGACAACGGCCACGATGGCCGAGTCCACGCCGCCGGAAAGCCCAAGCAGGACACCGGGAAACCCGGACTTGTTCACATAATCCCTCAGGCCGAGCACCATGGCCCGATAGACTTCCTCGGGCCCCGTCACCCAGTCGCCCATCGGCGCCTCGACGCAGGCCCAGCCGCCCGGCCCCTTCTCCCAGGTGGAGAGCGCCATCGACTCCTCGAACATCGGCAGGCGCATGACCACCTCGCCCGACGCCGACAGGGCGAACGAGCCGCCGTCGAACACCAGTTCGTCCTGGCCGCCGACCTCGTTGACATAGACCAGCGGCAGGCCGGTCTCGGCCGCCCGCGCCTTGGCCACGCTCATACGCTCTTCGTCGGCCATGCGGCGATAGGGCGAGCCGTTGGGAACCAGCAGGATCTCCGCGCCCCTGGCCTTCAGGTCGGCGCAGACGGCGGGCTGCCAGATGTCCTCGCAGATCGGCGCGCCCAGCTTGACGCCCTTCCACTCGAAGATTTCCGGCCCGGCGCCCGGCGCGAACACCCGCTTCTCGTCGAACACGCCGTAGTTCGGCAGGTCGCACTTGAAGGCCACGCCCTTGACCACCCCGTCGGCCAGGAAGGCCAGGGCGTTGCGCGGCCGCTGCCTGGGGTCCTCCGGCGGCCAGATGACCCCCACCAGGGCGGCGAAGGTCCCGTCTGTCTCCCGGGCCAGGTCTTCGATCGCGGCCTTGCCGGCGGCCCAGAAGGCCGGCTTGAGCGCCAGGTCCTCGGGCGGGTAGCCGTTGAGGAACAGTTCGGAGAAGACGGCGATGTCCGCGCCGGCGGCCCTGGCCTCCGCCATGCGGGTCCGGGCGAGCTCAGCGTTGCGGGCGACGGCCCCCACGGTGGGGTTGGCCTGGACGGCGGCGATAACGAGACGGTTTGCCATGTCCGTCATGTAGCGTCGCCACATCGGCCTCGCCACAGGGAATACCGACCGTCGGAAGGTTCGCGGCCGGTCGGCCCGTCACCAGCGGCGGACGCGGCCGATGTCGACGTGAACGAAATCCGAGCCTGGATAGTAGCCCACCCCGCCCAGCTTCATGTCGAGGGCGGCGTCGCGGACGCGGCTCAGTTCGACGCCGGGGATGCGGATGTCCATGGCCTGGCCCTGCATGTGCAGGCTGCGGGTGGCCACGCCGGAGCTGCGCTCGTGCAGGGCGGCGTTGGTCTGGGGCGACCGGTAGCCGGAGATGATCTGCACGGTCTGGCGGGTCTCCAGCTTGCGACCGAGCAGATTCACCAGGTCGAGGAGCTGGGGCGCCATCGTATGGCTCTCGCCGGTCCGGAAGTCCCGGAGCAGGTGATTGAGCGCCTGCAGGGCGTCGGACACATAGGCGCCGCCCTCCCAATAGGTGGCGCTCAGCTTCTCGCCTGTGTGCAGATTCAGCAGTGACAGCGAGCGGGCGGGAATGTCTGCGAGGGCTTTACCGGCGGCGCCGGCGCCTGCGAGGGCGAAAGATGACGCGATCAGGCGACGTCGGTTCATGGGGGTCTCCGGCGGCTGAGCTCTCACCTTAGTATGTCCGATAACCGCGATTCAAGGCGCAAAGGGTCGCAGGCGGCGGCGGTCAGCGGGATGCGAGCAGGGCTTCGGACAACTTGGCGTCCCATCCATAGACGTCGGCGCGGAACTCCACGTCGCCGGTTTCGTCAACGAAAGCCGTACGATAGACCACGAACAGCGGGACGGATTTCGTCAGGCCGACGCGCCGGGTCTCACCTGCGGCGACGGCCTCGTCCACCGCCGTGCGATCCCATCCTTGCGTGCCCAGAAGTTCGGCGGCCAGCTCCAGCGGCTTCTCCAGACGCATGCAGCCGTGGCTGAGCGCGCGCATCGGACGGGCGAAGACGCCCCGGCCCGGCGTGTCGTGCAGATAGACCCCGAACGGGCTGGGCAGGTCGAATTTGACCCGGCCCAGGGCGTTGTCGGGACCGGGGAGCTGCTGCAGGCCGCTCGGGCCCGACACATAGTGGTGGCGCGCCAGATAGCCGGGATCTCGGGCGGCCTTGGGGTAGATTTCCTTCGACGCGATCGACGACGGCACGTTCCAGGGCGGGTTGAACACCACCGCCTCCAGGCGCGACGCGAACATCGGGGTCCGGGTCGCCGACGCGCCCACCACCGCTCGCATGCTGAGCCGTGGCTGATCCGCGCGGTAGAGCACCGCCTCGGCCCGTCCGATGTCGACCTCGATCCTGTCCGACGGCAGCGGGCGCGGCAGCCAGCGCCAGCGTTCGAGGTTGGCGTCGATCTGGGTCAGGCGGGTGGCGGCCGGCACGTCGAGCGCGACCCGCGTGGCCCGCCCCACCACGCCGTCGGCCTGAAGGCCGTGCCGTTGCTGGAACATCGCCACGGCCGCGGTCAGCTCGGGATCGAACCGGTCCGGCTCCGCGCCGGCGCCGGTCTGGTAGCCCTCCGCCGCCAGCCGTTGCCGCAGGGCCAGGACAGCAGGCCCCTTGGAATTCTTGGAGTCCTTCGACAGCACGCCGCTGGCCGGGAGCGCCGACCAGCCGCCGGCCGCCACCAGGCGGCGGTACCGTTCGCGGGCCTGAATCAGCGCGCGGTAGCGAAGGTCGGAGGGCCCCAGGCTCGAAAGCCAGGGGCCGATGGCGCCGCTCCTGCGGGCCTGGTCGAACCCCTGGGCCACATCGCGGCGTGGCGGCTCCAGCGCCCAGAACCGGTCGATCAGCGAAGGCTGCACCCGCAACCCGGCCTCGGTCCTGGCCCATTGCTGGATGGCCTCGGCCAGCCGCGCGTCATCGAGCGGCGCAGGCGGCGCGTTGGCGCTGGCCTGCAGGGCCTCCAGCAGGAGGCGTCGGTCGGACGCGCTGAGCGGCGGCGCGGGCGGCGGCTCGGCGGCGGAAGCGGCCTGACCGCCCATGCCAAGGCTCAGGGCCAGGACAACGCCCGCGAAACCGGCGCGGAACCTCGAATTGAGAATGCTCACGATAGGCTAGTAGCTCGTCGCGCGTGGACCGGCGGCCTTGGCGGCGCACGTCTCGGCTGGCGCCGATCCGGCGTCCGTGCTGGCGGCCGTGTTGGGGGGGATCACATGGGGAGGCATGGGACGACGCTCGCACGCCGCCGGGATCAGCGCCAGCAACGCCAGCGCGATCACGCCCGATTGGCGGGGGCTCATGCGTCGTGTCGGCAGATGGGGGGAGGCCGCTGCGGTCGTCTCAGCCGGGACGTTGGGCATGGCGCGATCCTTCGTAAGGCATCGGCAGCTGAGCCCAGGCCCCGCCACAGCGCCTTGATCTCGCTCAACGAAACCCGGTTTAGCGCGCCCAGATCGACAGGCCCGACCCGCCCGTCGAGCCGCGCCCGCGAAACATGCGGAGATGGGTCAGGACCGAGGGGCGAAATATTCCGCCCCGTCCCGGGTCGAACGACGTCGGTCCGCCTGGGCGGCCTCAGTCGTCGCGGTGGACCCGCTCACGACGCTCGTGGCGCTCCTGCGCCTCCAGGCTGAGGGTCGCGATCGGCCGTGCGTCGAGGCGGGCGACGCCGATCGGCTCGCCGGTCTCTTCGCAATAACCGTAGGAGCCTTCCTCGATGCGGCGCAGCGCTTCGTCGATCTTGGAGATCAACTTGCGCTGGCGATCGCGGGTGCGAAGCTCCAGCGACCGATCGGTCTCCGAGGTGGCCCGATCCGCGATGTCCGGATGGTTCTCGGTTTCAGCTTGAAGATGGACGAGGGTCTCGCGGGATTCCCGCAGGATGTCCTCTTTCCAATTGAGGAGCTTCTGCTTGAAATATTCAAGCTGACGCTCGTTCATGAACTCCTCGTCCTCGCTCGGACGGTAGTTCGACTTTTGAGCCAGCACTGCGGCTGATGTCATGTACGCCTCACGCCCCTGGAGTAACGCCCCGGTAGACACGCGGAGCGCTTATAGCAAACGGTTTCGAGCCTGCAATCCGACTCGTGCGTCGCGCGCGGTTAGGACGCATGATTCCCCTGTTCGAGCTTGGCCAGCTCCACGGCGGCTCGGGTCTCGATTTCGTTCAGAACGCCTTCCAGCTCCGGATCGTCCGTCCGGTCGCGCTGGTCGCGTATGACCTCCTGCAGGCGGCCGATATCGGCGCCCGACAGCTCCCCGGAAAGCAGCCCGATCTTCACCTCGTCCAGAACGTCCAGCAGGCGGCCGGCGCGGCGCACCGCGCGCCGCTTGCGTTCCATGGGTCCGCCCACGTCCTGCAACGCTAGGATGGCGTCGACGCTCATGACGCCGGAGAGACTGCTGGCCCTGGCCGCCTGGGCCGGACCGGCCGCAGCCTCCGCCGCGGGAAGCCGGAACCCCTGCCCGTCGCCCGCTGGGCGCGCCCGTCCCGGGCCGCCTGCGGATCCGACGCCGCTCGTTCCGTTGACCTTCATGGCTGCCGAACGCTCTCACCGAAACTTCCAGGCATGAATATCCCTCCGGCATGCTTATGGCATGGTTAATGCCGGGCAAATTCTGCCGAACGGCCAGGCGACAGGACGCCGCACCGCCCGCAATCCCCCGTATTGCTGGGGTTTTCAGCCCAGCCCGGGTTGGCACGACCATCGCATAGGAACGATCGACTCAGTCTGTCTTGGTTCCGGGGCCCCATGCGTCGATCCTTCCGCCCGTTTGGCATCGTCTTCAGCGCCGTCCTGCTCGCCGCTTCCCTGGCGGCCGGGCCCGGCGTCGCCAAATCGCGGATCAAGGACATTGTCGAGTTCGAAGGCGTCCGCGACAACATGCTGGTGGGCTACGGCCTGGTGGTCGGCCTGAACGGCTCCGGCGACAGCCTGCGCAACGCGCCCTTCACCAAGCAGAGCCTCGAGGCCATGCTGGAGCGGCTGGGCGTCAACACCCGCGACACCAACCTCAACACCAAGAACGTCGCGGCGGTGATGGTCACCGCCCGGCTGCCGGCCTTCGTGGCCACCGGCTCTCCCATCGACGCTTCCGTCTCGGCCATGGGCGACGCCAAGAGCCTGCAGGGGGGCACCCTGCTGGTCACCCCGCTGATGGGGGCCGACGGCCAGGCCTACGCGGTGGCCCAGGGCTCGGTGCAGACCGGCTCGATCTCCGCCGGCGGCGCCTCGGGATCGTCGGTGTCCAAGGGCGTGCCCACCGCCGGCCGGATCGCCTCGGGCGCCATCGTCGAGCGCGAAATCGGCTTCCACCTGGCCAGCATGGCGCAGCTGCGCATGACCCTGCGCAACCCCGACTTCACCACCGCCCGCCGGATCGCCGACACCATCAACGACCGGTTCCCCGGCTGCGCGCGGGCCGACAACCCCACCATCGTGACCATCCAGCCAGCCCCCGGCCTGGACATGGTCAACTTCATCGCCCAGGTCGAGAACCTGTCCGTCGACACCGACGAGCCGGCCAAGGTCGTCATCGACGAGGTCGCGGGCGTGGTCGTGATGGGCGAGAACGTGCGCATCTCCACCGTGGCCATCGCCCAGGGCAACCTGACCATCCGCGTCCAGGAAAGCCCCGCCATCAGCCAGCCCGCCCCGTTCAGCCAGGGCCAGACGGCCGCCGTGCCTCAGTCCCAGGTCACGGTCGACGAAGAGAAGGGCAAGCGGCTCATCACCCTCAACAACGGCGCTTCGCTCTCCAGCCTGGTGTCCGGCCTTAACGCTTTGGGCGTTACGCCGCGCGACATGATCTCGATCCTTCAGGCCATCAAGGCGGCGGGCGCGCTGCAGGCCGACATCGAGGTGATGTGATGGCCGACTTCGCCCTGCCCCCGATCTCGGTCTCGCCCGCCCTGCTCCAGGCCAAGTCGGGATCCGCGGTCGCGCCCAGCGCCTCCGATCTCGCCAAGCGCGCCGGCATCGAGAAGGCCTCGAAGGATTTCGAGGCTTCGTTCCTCTCCGTGATGCTGGGCCAGATGTTCGAGGGCGTGAACGAAGGGTCCGGCCCGTTCGGCGGCGGCGCCGGCGAGAGTGCTTTCAAGTCCTTCATGACCGACGCCATGGCCAAGCAGATGGTCCGCTCCGGCGGCGTCGGCCTGGCCGCGACGGTCCAGAAGGAAATGCTGAAACTCCAAGGTTTGAGTTAGGAGATACCCCGATGGCGCTTTCCGCCACGGACGCGACCGATCGCGTCGAGCAACTGATCATCCTCACCGAGCGCCTGACCGAGCTGATCGCCCTGGAGGCCCAGGCCTTCGAGCAGCATCGTCCGCAGGACGCCGCGGCGTACATCGAGGAGACCTCGAAGCTGGCCAACGTCTATCGGCACGAATCGGCCCGGGTGCGCGCCAATCCGACCCTGGTCGCCTCGGCGCCGCTGGCCCTGCGCACGCGGCTGATCCGCGCCACCGAGGGGTTCGACGCCGTCCTCGCCCGCCAGGGCCGGGCCCTGGAGGCCGCCAAGACGGTCACCGAGGGTCTGGTCCGCGCCATCGCCGACGAAGTGGCCGTGCAGCGCGCCGGCACGTCCGGCTACGGCGCCCGCGGCTCCATCCACACCCCCGGCCTCGCCACCTCGATCACCCTGAACAAGCGGGCCTGACGCTTCCCCCCGGGAAGCTCACAAATCGCCGCCCCTCGATTTAAACACTTGTTTGATCGCTACCGTTGGGCTTAGCCTTCCCCCGTCGCCGGGCTGTTCCGGCGGCGCGCGTTCTCAGGGCGGGGTGAAAGTCCCCACCGGCGGTAATGGCGGCGGTCTTCTTCCAGAAACCGCCGAACGAGCCCGCGGGCGCCCGCAAGACCCAGTCTTGCGGGGACAGCAGACACCGGTGCGATCCCGGGGCCGACGGTTAGAGTCCGGTTATGAGAACCACTGTAGGCGGCCGCGCTCCCTTGTCCGGGGGCCGGCCCGTCCGACGGTGTCTCCCTGAGTCGTGGCTACTCAACGGGAGCAGACCATGACCCAAGCATCCTACGAACTTAAGACCGCCAACGGCGCCTATCGTCCCGCCCGCATCGCCTTCGTGCAGTCGGGCTGGCACAGCGAGATCGTCGACAAGGCCCGCGAGGGCTTCGTCGCCGAGATGGCCACGCTGGGCTTCCCGGAAAAGATGATCGACGTCTTCCAGACCCCGGGCGCCTTCGAGATTCCCCTGCACGCCCAGACCCTGGCCCGCACCGCCCGCTATGCGGCGGTGGTGGCCGCAGGCTTCGTGGTGGACGGCGGGATCTATCGCCACGAATTCGTGGCCGAGACCGTGATCCGGGCCCTGATGCAGGTGCAGCTCGAGACCGAGATCCCGATCTTCTCGGTGGTGCTGACCCCGCACCACTTCCACGACCACGAGGTCCATCACCGCTTCTTCAAGGACCACTTCGTCCACAAGGGCGCCGAGGCCGCCCAGGCCTGCGCCCAGACCCTGGAAAGCCTGCACCGGCTGACGGGGGCGGCGTGATGGAGGCCCAGACCCTGCCGGCCGGCTTTTCCCGACACTATCGCCAGAGCCCGCTCACCGATCCCTGGGAGCCGCTCTACAGCCGCAAGACCGAAGGCGCGGTGGTGATCGGCCTCCAGCTGACCGAAGCCCACACCAACAGCCGAGGGTTCGCCCACGGCGGGCTCATCTCGGCCCTGGCCGACAACGCCATGGGCCTGTCCTGCGGCCATCGTCTGGGCGACGGCGCCAGCCTTCTGACGGTCAACCTGACCGTCGACTTCCTGGGGTCGGCGCAGATCGGCCAGTGGCTGGAGTTCGACACCATCTTCGTCAAGCCGGGCTCCACCCTCTGCTTCGCCCAGGCCTTCGTCACCGCCGACGGCGCGCCCTGCGCGAGAGCCAATGCGGTGTTCCGGGTGGTGAGGAAGCCGAACTAGGCCGGACGGTCCTCCCTCCTAGCGGGGGAGGACCTATCCGAGCCCGATCTCCCGATCGACGCCGACTGCGTCCAGGAAATCCCGGTCGTGGCTGACCACCAGCAGGGCTCCGTCGTATCCGCGCAGGGCCGCTTCGACGGCGGCGACGGACTCCAGGTCCAGGTGGTTGGACGGCTCGTCGAGGATCAGCAGCTGCGGCGGCCGTTCCCCCGTCAACACGCAGGCCAGCGCGGCCCGCAGCCGCTCGCCGCCGCTGAGGTCGCGGACCGGCTTGTGGGCGGCGGCGTTGCGGAACAGGAAGCGCGCCAGGGCGGCATGGGCGGCGTTGTCCCCGGCCTGCGGGTTGAGTCGCCGGTAGGCCTCGACCAGGGTCTCGTCCTCGCCGAGCATGGCGGCCTTCTGGTCGAGCAGGGCCGACGGAGATCCCCGCTCGATCCGCCCCGAGGTCGGCGTCAGTTCGCCGGTGGCCAGCCGGATCAGGGTCGACTTGCCGGACCCGTTGGGGCCCGTCACCGCCAGCCGTTCCGGCCCCGTGATCCGCAGGGAAAGGCCCGAGAACAGGGCCGGCCCCTCGCCATAGGCGAACGCCACATCCCCGAAGGCGAGGACCGCCTTCCCTGCCGCCAGCCCGGACGGCGGCAGGTCGAAGGCCAGTCGCCGCTGGCGTTCCACCCGCGCCGACGCCTCCGCGAGCCCGGCCTGAGCCTGCGCCCGCCGCCGGTCGGCCAACTGGCTGATCCGGCCGGTGCTGGCCTCGGCCCGCTCGGCCTGGGCGCCGAGCAGTATCTTGGGTTCGCTTCCCCTGGCGGCGAACCGGCGGCCGGCGGAGTCGCGCCGGGCCTGGCGCTCGCGGGCGGACTGGACCTCGCGCTCCACCCGCGCGGCGGCGCGCTCGGCCTCGTCCAGGTCGCGCGCCGCGGCGGCCTCCTCCTCCGTCTTGCGCTCTGCATAGAGGTCGTACCCGCCGCCATAGGCGCGGGCGCCCAGGCTGGACAGCTCGACGATCCGGTCCATCTGGCGCAGCAGTCCCCGGTCGTGGCTGACGACGATCGCCCCGCCCCTCCACCCAGCCAGCACCTGCGCCACCAGGGCGCGGGCGGCGGCGTCGAGATTGTTGGTCGGTTCGTCCAGCAGGATCAGGTCCGGCTCGGCCGCGATCAACCCGGCCAGGGCGGCGCGGGTGACCTGTCCGCCGCTCAGCGACGCGGCGTCGCGCCCCGGGTCGAGGCCCGGCAGGTCGACCTGCACGAGGGCCTCGGCCAGCCGTCCTTCCAACAGCCAGTCGGCGTCGGCGAAATCGGCCTCGCTCCCCGCCCCCGCCTCGATCCGAGCCAGCCGGTCGAGGGGTTCGGCCAGACCCAGCAGGTCGGCGACCCGCGCTCCGGGCGGCGGCGCCAGGGCCTGGCGCAGGACACCCACGCGACCGCGCACGGCGACGGCGCCGGACGAGGGCGCCAGTTCCCCCAGCATCAGCCGGACCAGCGTGGTCTTGCCCGCGCCGTTGCGCCCCACGAGGCCGGTGCGTTCAGCCCCGAACGCGAGGGTAAGATTGTCGAAGAGGCTCAGGCCGTCAGGGGTTCTGTACGACAGGCCGTCGAGCGTGATGAAGGAAGACATGGGCGACCGGGGTTGCGTTGGCGTTCGGGACGAGCGGGGTGTCCGTGACGTTGCGCATGGCCGTGGGCTCCTTCGGGAAGCGGCGCATATAGTCCGGCGGCGGGGATCGCGCAATTCGGACCCCGCGTCCGCCGGATCGGTGCGAGGCCTTGAACGACGGGGATCGCATGCGAATTTGACCGCAAGAGGCGGAGTTCGGCCCGCCGACGGGAGTCCTATCCATGGTCTCAAGACATCCGAAGGAGCTTGAGATGCTAGCCGCCACCCCCATCGACGAGGCCCGCTGGGCCGCGGTCGTGGCCAAGGACCGCGAGGCCGACGGCCGGTTCTACTACTCGGTCAGGACGACCGGGGTCTATTGCCGCCCCTCCTGCGCCGCCCGCCTGGCCAATCGCAGCAATGTCGCATTCCACCTCACCCCGGCCGACGCCGAGGCCGCGGGTTTTCGGCCCTGCAAGCGTTGCCGGCCCACCGAGGCCTC
>DASUIJ010000458.1:0-10883 GCA_036279815.1 Phenylobacterium sp.
CCTCGACCTTGACCAGGGGCCAGCCGGTTTCGATCTGGAAGGGGCCTGCGATCTGGCCGACCTTGGCGTCCTTGAGATTGGCCTCGTAGGCCTCGGGCATGACGTCGGTGGTGAAGTAGCCGAGGTCGCCGCCGTTGAAGCGGGTGGCGGCGTCGATCGACCTCTCCATGGCCAGGGCCTCGAAGGAGGCGCCGGCGGCGAGCAGCTTTTTGACCGCCTCGGCCTCGGCCTGGCTGGCCACCACGATCTGCCGGGCGCGAACCTCCTCGGACTGCTTGGCGAGCTTGAGCTGCTCCTGGTAGAGGCCGCGGATCGCGTTCTCGTTGACGGCGTTCGACACGGTGGATTCCACCAGCATGTCGCCCAGGATGCGCTCGCGGGCGGCGGCCAGGCGGCGTTGGGCGGCCGGGTCCTTGTCCAGCTTGCGCTTCAGGGCCTCGGCGGCCAGCAGCTTCTGGTCGACCACCTCGTCCATCACGCGGCGGAACAGGTCGGAGCCCGAATCCAGCGGCTCGCCCTCGCCGATCAGGCCCTGGGCCACCGCCTCGCGCTTGACGTCGGACGCCCACACGGTCCTGCCATCGACCCGCGCCACCGCCTGGTCGCCCGGCTCGGGAGGGTGCTCGGCGCCGTTGCGGCCCCCGCAGGCGGCCAGCAGCACGCAGGCGAACAGCACAGCTCCGATCGCGCCCAGGGGCCGGAAGATCGAGGTGGTGCTGGGTTGCGTCATACGGCTGATCCTAAACTTGAAAACCGCCCCCGGTCGCTTGCCTGTCCCTAGAGCACGGCCGTCGAAAGTGGAAACCTCTTTTGCGGTCCCGGCGCGTGGCGGAATCCCCTGCGGACGCCGCGTCCGGACGCCGTTTCGCCCGAACACGCGCTAGCCATTTCGGATGCGGGATGTAAAGGTTCGCGCGATCGATAACCGGGCGGGCCTGACGGGTCCTGCCTGGGTCAATATTTCCAGGGAGGATATTTTTCATGCGCGAAGCCGTCATTGTTTCCTATGCCCGTACGGGTCTGGCCAAGTCCGCCCGAGGCGGCTTCAACATGACGCCGACCGTCACCATGGCGGCCCATGCGATCAAGCACGCGGTGGCGAAGGCCGGCGTGGACAAGGACGCCGTCGAGGACGTGTACCTGGGCAACGTGGCCCACGGCTCGGGCAACCTCGGCCGCCAGGCGGGCCTCCTGGCCGGCCTGCCGATCACCACCTCCGGCGTGACCGTGAACCGCTTCTGCTCCTCGGGCCTGCAGACCATCGCCATGGCGGCCGGCTATGTGCGCAACGACGGCTGCGACGTGGTCGTGGCCGGCGGGGTGGAGTCGATCTCCATGCCGGGCGGCGGCGCCGGCGGCGCGGCCAACATCGATCCCGAGCTGACCAAGCTCTACCCGGCGATCTTCATGCCGATGATCGACACCGCCGACATCGTCGCCAAGCGCTACAACGTCAGCCGCGAGTCCCAGGACGAATACTCGCTGGAGAGCCAGCGCCGCATGGCGTCGGCCCAGCAGTCGGGCAAGTTCAAGGACGAGATCGTCCCGATGAAGACCAAGATGAAGGTCGTCAACAAGGAGACGAAGGAAGAAAGCATCGTCGACGCGGTGGTCGACCGTGACGAATGCAACCGTCCCGACACCACGCTCGAAGGCCTGCAGAAGCTGGCTCCGGTGCGGGGCGAAGGCAACTTCATCACCGCCGGCAACGCCAGCCAGCTGTCCGACGGCGCCGCCGCCGTGGTGATCATGGAAGGCAAGGAAGCCGAGCGCCGGGGCCTGACCCCGATGGGCGTGTTCAAGGGCTGGGCCGTGGCCGGCTGCGCGCCCGACGAAATGGGCATCGGTCCGGTGTTCGCCATCCCGCGCCTGCTGGAGCGTCACGGCCTGAAGGTCGACGACATCGACCTGTGGGAGCTGAACGAGGCCTTCGCCTCGCAGTGCGTCTATTCCCGCGACAAGCTCGGCATCGATCCGGCGAAGTACAACGTCAACGGCGGCTCCATCGCCATCGGCCACCCCTTCGGCATGACCGGCGCGCGCCTGGCGGGCCACGTGCTGCAGGAAGGCAAGCGCCGCGGCGCCAAGCACGTCGTTGTCTCGATGTGCATCGGCGGCGGCATGGGCGGCGCGGGCCTCTTCGAGGTCTTCTAAGCCCCGCCGGCTCCGGCTGAACGGATCAGGCCCTTCCCTCGCGGGGAGGGCCTTTTCTCATCCCGGAAGGGAAAAACCGCCCTCAAGCCGCGTGGTATTTCGGCTTCGGGCGAAGGCCGCCGAACCCAAGTCGCGTTGACACTTGCGGGGGCGCTGCTTAAGTCTCGCGCGCCCCGAAAAGAGCGGAATTTCCGGGCAAGCAAAGGGTTCGGAGCCCTTTCCGCCGACCGCACCGCCAGACATCCGGACCTTCCCTTGACCATCTTCCAACGTTTCTTCGGCTCCTCCAACGACCGCAAGGTCAAGGCCCTGATGGCCCGGGTCGCGAAGATCAACGCGCTCGAACCTCAGATTCAGGCGCTCTCGGACGACGCGCTTCGCGCCAAGACCCAGGAGTTCAAGGATCGGCTGGCCAAGGGCGAGACCCTGGACCAGCTTCTGGAGGAAGCTTTCGCCGTGGTGCGCGAGGCCGCGCGCCGGGTGCTCGGGCAACGGCACTTCGACGTGCAGCTGGTGGGCGGCATCGTGCTGCACGACGGCGGCATTTCCGAGATGCGCACCGGCGAGGGCAAGACCCTGGTCGCCACCGCGCCGGTCTATCTGAACGCCCTGACCGGCAAGGGCGTCCACGTCATCACCGTGAACGACTACCTGGCCCAGTTGCACGGCGACTGGATGGGCCAGGTCTACCGGTTCCTCGGCCTGAGCGTCGGCACCATCGTCCACGGTCTCAGCCAGGGCCAGCGCAAGCAGGCCTACGAGTCGGACATCACCTACGGCACCAACAACGAGTTCGGCTTCGACTATCTGCGCGACAATCTGGTCTATGACGCCGAGGAGATGGTCCAGCGCGGCCATCACTTCGTGATCGTCGACGAGGTGGACTCGATCCTGATCGACGAGGCGCGCACGCCGCTGATCATTTCGGGCCCGACCGAGGACCGTTCCGAATTCTACAAGACCATCGACGTGCTGGTGAAGGAGCTGATCCAGGATCCGGCCACCTTCGACCACGACGAAAAGCAGCGTCAGGTGATCCTGACCGAGGAAGGCGCCGAGAAGATCGAGGAGATCCTGATCGCCGGCGGCCACCTGGAGGAAGACTCCACCGGCCTGTACGACGCCGCGAACGTCTCGGTGGTGCACCACGTCAACCAGGCCCTGCGCGCCAACGTGCTCTACACCCGCGAGAAGGACTACATCGTCCGGGCCGGCGAGGTGATCCTGATCGACGAGTTCACCGGCCGCATGATGCACGGCCGCCGCCTGTCCGAGGGCCTGCACCAGGCCATCGAGGCCAAGGAAGGCGCCCACATCCAGCCCGAGAACCAGACCCTGGCCTCGGTGACCATCCAGAACTATTTCCGCCTCTACGAGAAGCTGTCCGGCATGACCGGCACGGCGGCCACCGAGGCCCAGGAATTCGGCGACATCTACAAGATGGACGTCCTGGAAATCCCGACCAACCGCCCGGTGGCGCGGATCGACGACGACGACGAAGTCTACCGCACCGAGGCCGAGAAGAACCGGGCGATCCTGGTCCAGATCGAGGACTGCTATCGCCGCGGCCAGCCGGTGCTGGTGGGCACGGTCTCGATCGAGAAGTCCGAGGCGCTGTCCACCATCCTGCAGTCCCACAGCTTCGAGCTGGACGGCAAGACCATCCGCGGCATCCCGCACAACGTCCTGAACGCCCGCTACCACGAGCAGGAGGCCATGATCGTGGCCGACGCCGGCATCCCCGGCGCGGTGACCATCGCCACCAACATGGCCGGCCGGGGCACCGACATCCAGCTGGGCGGCAACATCGATATGCGCGTCCTGAAATGGCAGGACGAGCAGCGCGGTCTGGGCATCGAGGTGACGCCGGAACAGGCCCAGGCCCGCAAGGTCGAGCTGGAAGCCGAGATCAAGGACCTGAAGCAGCAGGCGCTGGCGGCCGGCGGCCTGTTCGTGCTGGGCACCGAGCGCCACGAGAGCCGGCGGATCGACAACCAGCTGCGCGGCCGGACGGGCCGTCAGGGCGACCCCGGCCATTCCAAGTTCTTCCTCTCCTGCGAGGACGACCTGCTGCGCATCTTCGCCGGCGAGCGGCTGGACGGGATCATGCGCACCTTCGGCGTCCAGGACGGCGAGGCGATCACCCACAAGTGGCTGAACGGCGCCATCGCCACGGCCCAGAAGCGGGTCGAGCAGCGCAACTACGAGATCCGCAAGAACCTGCTGAAGTACGACGACGTCGTGAACGACCAGCGCAAGGCCGTGTTCGAGCAGCGCGCGGAGTTCATGAACGCCACCGACCTCTCGGAGATCATCACCGAGATGCGGCAGGACACGATCGAGGACCTGGTCAACCGCCACCTGCCGCCGAAGGCCTATGCCGAGCAGTGGGACGTGGAGGGCCTCGACGAGCATGTGCGCTCGCTGCTGGGCATGGAGCTGCCGATCGCGGAGTGGGCGGCCGAGGAAGGCATCGCCAACGAGGAGATCCAGACCCGCCTCCAGGCCGCCGCCGACGCCCGCGCCGCCGAGCGCGAGGCGATGGTGACCCCCGACCAGATGCGCACCATCGAGAAGAGCTTCCTGCTGCAGATGATCGATCTGCAGTGGCGCGAGCACCTGATGCACCTGGACCACCTGCGCAACGTCATCGGCCTGCGCGGCTACGGTCAGCGCGACCCGCTGAACGAGTACAAGAGCGAGGCCTTCTCGCTGTTCGAGAAGCTGCTGGTCGACCTGCGCCAGAACACCACCCGCTGGCTGATGACGGTGGAGTTCCAGTACGCCGAGCCGGAACCCGCGCCGGTGGGCAATTACCAGGAAATCCACGTCGATCCCCTGACCGGGGAGAACGCCGCCACCATGGGCGCCCTGCCCGACGGCCTGTCGGTGGATCAGCGCCAGGCCCTGCCCGTCTCGGCCCTGCCGGACGGCTGGGAGAACACCGGCCGCAACCAGGCCTGCCCCTGCGGATCGGGCAAGAAATTCAAGCACTGCCACGGGGCGCTGATCTAGCGCCGGGCCTTTTCACCGCCTAACCAGAAACGGTCAGGGAGGCGGCCCATGAAGGTCATCGTCGTCGGCGCGGGGATCGGCGGTCTGTCCCTGGCCCTGAGCCTGCACGCCGCCGGCATCGAGGCCGAGGTCCATGAGGCGGTCGGCGAGCTGAAGCCGCTGGGCGTGGGGATCAACCTGCTGCCGCATGCGGTCCGGGAGCTGACCGAGCTGGGGCTGGCCGACGCGCTGGCCCAGCGCGGGATCGTCACCGAGGCCCTGATCTACGCCAACAAGTTCGGCCAGGAGATCTGGCGCGAGCCGCGCGGTCGGTTCGCGGGCTACGACTGGCCGCAGTATTCGATCCATCGCGGCGTGCTGCAGATGCTGCTGGCGGAGACGGTGCGCGACCGGCTGGGCCCGGGGGCCATCCGCCTGGGCGAGGCCGCGACGGGGGTGAGCGAGGACGGCGCGAGCGTCCGCTTCGCCGGGCGCGCCGAGGCGCGGGGCGACGTGGTGGTCGCCTGCGACGGCATCCATTCGGCCCTGCGCGCGCAGTTCTATCCGCAGGAAGGCCCGCCGATCTGGAACCGCCGGGTGCTGTGGCGCGGGACCAGCGAGGCCGAACCGTTCCTGGGCGGGGCCACCATGATCATGGCCGGCCACCAAGACATGAAGTTCGTGGCCTATCCCATCGATCCGGCCGCCGCGGCGCGGGGGCGGTCGCTGATCAACTGGATCGCCGAGCTGCGGTTCCCCGACACCGTCGAATGGCGCCGTGAGGACTGGAACCGGCCGGGCGTGCCGGCCGACTTCCTGCCGCGCTTCGAGACCTGGGACTTCGGCTGGCTGGATGTCCCGTCGGTGATCCGGTCCGCGAACAGCGTCTACGAATATCCCCTGGTGGACCGCGATCCGCTGGAGCGCTGGACCTTCGGGCGAACCACCCTGCTGGGGGACGCGGCGCACCCCATGTACCCGATCGGCTCGAACGGGGCGTCCCAGGCCATCCTGGACGCCCGCACCCTGGCCTGGGAGCTGGCGACGCGCCCGACGGTCGACGGCGCTCTGGAGGCCTACGAGGCCGCCCGGCGCCCCACCACCACTCGGATCGTGCTGGCGAACCGCGGCAACGGACCCGAGCAGGTGATGCAGCTCGCCGAGGTCCGGGCCCCCGACGGGTTTTCGAATGTCCATGAGGTGATCACGCCCGAAGAGCTCGAGGCGACGGCGGGAGAGTACAAGACGCTGGCCGGCTTCGACCGCGAGGCGCTGAACGCCCGGGCTTCGCTCACCCCGCCTCGGCGAGGGTGATGAAGAGCTCGGACTCGATCACCCACTGGCCCACGGACTTGCGCCAACAGGCCAGGTAGGTTCCCGACATCGCCGTCTCGCCGCCCTGCGCCCGCCACAAGGCGGTCCAGGCGCCGGTTTCCGCCGCCCGCGCGCCCTGGGCGTCCAGGCGCACGGCCTCGGTGGTCCGGACATAGGTCACGAAGGCCGGGTCGCGGAACTGGGCGTCGAAGGCGGCGATCACCGACGCCGCGCCGGTCAGCAGCGAGCCGTCGCCGGCGATCAGGTTGATCGCGGGGTCGAGGAAAGGCTTCAGGCGCGCGGCGTCGTGCGCGGCGATCAGCTTGTTGGTCAGACGCCGTCGCGCCCGGATGGCGTCTTCAGCAGTCGTCATGTGGAACCTCGCCCAGGACCACGGATGGTGAACCAATACTTACTGTAAACTTCAATTAACCGAGTCTCCGAACGTGGCATTTACTCCGCCGCGCTAAATCTTGTGCCGTTATGTCGCAGCAGCTCGCCGCCGACCCGAGAAAAGGATGTGCAAATGTCGAACTTCTTCAAGCGTTTCGTGGCCGACGAGTCTGGCGCCACCGCAATTGAATACGGCCTGATCGCCGCCCTGATCGCCATCGTGCTGATCGCCGCCATGAACACCCTGTCCGGCAAGATCGCCGGGACGTTCACGAAGATCGGCGACGCCATGCCGTAAGCAGGTTCGGAGCCGGCGCCGGGCCGGGCTAGTCGATCTCCACCACGACTGTGCCCACCTTGCCGCCGGCCTCCACCTGTTCATGGGCGGCGGCGCATTCCGCGAGCGGAAAGCGTCCGGCCACCGAGAGTTGCCGTCGGCCGGTGGATATCCACCGGCCGATGTCCGTTTGGGCCCGCTTGCGGGCCGGATGCGGCGAGACCGGCAGGTAGACCCCGGTCACCGTCAGGTTCAGGCGCATCAGGGCGCCGGCCGGCACGACGGGACTGGCCGCGCCCCGGGTGGCGTAATAGGCGATCGAGCCGTTCATCGCGGCGCAGGCGAGATTCGCCTCCAGGTTTCCCCCGAAATCCACGTCGACGATGTGATCGACCCCGGCGCCGCCGGTGATGTCGCGCACCCGGGCGGCCACGGCCTCGCGTCGATAGTCGATGACATGGTCGGCGCCGCCCGCCCGCGCCCTTTGCGCCTTTTCCTGCGAGCTCACCGTGGCGATCACCGTGGCCCCCGCCCACTTGGCGAGCTGCACCGCGTAGTGGCCGACAGCGCCCGCCCCGCCGGTGACCAGCACGGTGCGGCCCTGCACCGGCCCGGCCAGGAACAGGCTGCGGTGGGCGGTCATGCAGGGGATGCCCAGGGTCGCGCCCTCGGCGAAGGAGACCTCGTCCGGCAGCGGCGTCAGCAGGTCCAGGTCGAGCTCGATATATTCCGCCGCCGACCCGAACGCCCGGCCGTTGCGCTGGCCGTTGTAGAACCAGACCCGCCTGCCGACCCAGGTGTCGGCGACGCCTGGCCCCACGGCCTCGACCACCCCGGCCCCGTCGCTGTTGGGGGTGATCCGCGGATAGGCCATGGGCCCCGCGCCGCCGCCCCGCATGCCGACGTCGGAGGGATTGACCCCCGACGCGCGGATGCGCACCAGGGCCTGTCCGTGGCCTGGCCTGGGCGTCGGCCGCTCGCCGAATTGCAGGACCTCGCGTGCCGGCCCGGTGCGGTCGTACCAGATCGCCTTCATGCCGGTCTCCGCCGCGCGGCGCGCCGCCGCAGCGGCCAGTCGATCAACTCGCCGGCGAACAGCGCCCACCAGACGAAGACCGGTTGGAAGGCCAGCCGGGGCCCGTGGTACCACCAGCTCGACGGCATGCCCTGGATGTGCACGTGGCCGAAGGCGTGGTGCAGGTTGGCCGGATAGACGCAGACCGCGTAGATCGCCAGCATCACGCCGGCGAAGGGACGAACCGGCGCCACCAGCAGGCCCAGCCCTCCCAGAATCTCGCAGATGCCGGTGAACTTGATCATCGCCAGGGGCTGAGGAACCCAGTGGGGCACCATGGGCGCCAGCACCGGGGCGATCTGCAGGTGCAGGATGCCGAAGGTCACATAGACGGCGGCGAGCAGCCATCTCAGGATTATTCGAAGGTGTACAGACGTCATGATCTTCAGACGAGCGAGGCTAGCAGATTGATGCTGAGCGCCAGCACCACCGTATTGAACGTGAACGCGATCAGGCTGTGCAGCGTACCGAGCCTTCGCAACGATTTTGACGTGAAAGCGATGTCTGCGGTCTGGGCTGCCGCCCCGATGACCACGGCGAAGTGGATGAAGTCCCAGTAGTCGGGATCTCCCTCGCCCGGGAACTTGAGGCCGCCGGTGTGGGTGCGGCCATAGTATCCATGAGCGTAGTGCAGGGCGAAGATCAGCTGCACCATGAACCAGGAGGCCGTTACGGTCAGGGTGGCCAGCGCCACGTCCAGGCCCTTGGCGAGACCATGGTCGTTCTTGGCGAGGCCGAGCCCGGCGGCCACGGAGGCGAGGCTGGCCGCGCTGGCGATCAGCACCAGGCCCAGGATCAGGCCCCGCCCTTCGTCCTGCCGGGCGGCGTTGGCGCGAATCTCCTCGGCGCCCTTGCCCGACATCTGGGCCATCACGCCCAGGATGAAGGTCAGGCAGCCCATGTCCCAGGCCAGGGTGCTGCGGGTGCTCCAGCGGAGTTCCGGCGCGAAGGCCAGGGCCAGCCAGGCGCCGATCCCCACGCCGACCCCCGCGATCAGATGCGGCCGGCCGGCGACCGCGCGCCGGAGCCGCGACAGCCGGCCTTCGGTCTTGGCGTGAGGACTGGTCATCAACTGCGGAGCTTAGAGCCCCGCGGGGGGAGGCCGAAAGGGCCTTCCCCCCTTCAGGTTGCAAAAGTCAGGCAGAGACCCAGTTTCCGTGGAACCCGAAGGGAACCCGGCGGGGCAGTTCGGCGACGGCGATCGGCCCCTTGGCGACATCCAGGGCCTCGAAGACCAGAAGGTCCGAGCGGTTCTCGGCGGCCCGCCAGACCACCGCGGTCAGCCAGCCGTCGCCCTCGGCCGCGTCGGCGGACCTTGGCGTGAACACCGGCTCCGAGGTCAGGTCGCCGCCGGTGAGCGCATAGACCTGACGCTTGCCGGTCTTGAGGTCCATGTGGGCGATGGCGTTGAGCTTCACCGACTTGGAATTGGTCGGGTCGGCCGCATAGAAGCCGTGACGGTAGGCGCTTCCGGCCAGGCGCTCGTCGAAGCGGGGGAATTCGGAGTCGAGGTCGTCGATCACCTCTTCCCGGATCGCGTCGCTGGCGCCCGAGAGGTCGAAGGTCCAGCGGGTCAGGCGCGCGGCGGTGCGCCGGCCCGGCGAGCCGTCGGCCATCGGGAACAGCGGGGCGGCGTCATAGCGGCAGACCTCGGTCACGATCTTGCCGTCGACCTCATAGGCGTTCATCGGGTGGAAGACATAGGAGGCGGGGGCGTTGAACCAGCGGATGGTGGAGACGTCGGCGTCGCGGCGCATGACCCCCACCTGCACCGGCTTCTCGGGCTCCCAGGCATAGGCCGGCAGGCCCTTCATGGCGCGCTCGATGCTGCCGGTCAGCGGCATGATCGGGAACAGCACGTAGTTCTCGGTCACCATGAAGTCGTGGACCATGGCCGAATAGGGCGCCTGGAAGTCCGAGCGGCGGACCACCTTGCCGGTCGCGTCGGTGACGCCGTAGCTCATGCCGGCCGAGAGCGGCATTTCGCCGACGCCATAGCCGAACCAGACCATCTCGCCGGTCTTGGGGTCGAGCTTCGGGTGGGCGGTGACCCGGCCCTTGTACTGCTCCGAATAGCCAAGGGGCTTCAGGCTGCCCTGCTCCACCTCGAAGGGCATGTGCCCCTCTTCCAGCGCCAGCAGCTTGCCGGCGTGGGCCAGGATGTTGGTGTTGGCCACCCCGCTGTCCTTGCCCTGGGCCACCGGGTCGGTGAGCATGGGATTGAACCCGCCGAACAGCGAGCGGCCGTGTTCGTGCTCCAGCGTCCATTTGGGCGTGCGCACATAGCGGTTCTTGTAGCTGACCTTGCCGTCCTCGACCCGGAAGGCGTGGATCATGCCGTCGCCGGTGAACCAGTGATAGTTGGGGTCGCGGGGCTCGAACTGCGGGTTGGGGCCGGTGCGGTAGAGCGTGCCGCGCAGGTCGCGCGGGATTTCGCCCGTCACCTTGGCCTCGAAGTCGTCCTCGCTGCGCACGGGCGCGAAATTGCCCGACAGGTAGGGATTGATGCGAACTTCGCCGTCCATGGCGTTTCTCCCGTTTGGGGGCCGGCTCAGGCCGGCCGGATGATGTGGCCGTCCTCGGGCCGCGCGCGGCCTTCGAGGATGTCGGCATAGGCGGACAGCAGGGCTTCGGGACCCCGATGTTGGACGAGATTGAGCCACGGACTGGCGGCCA
>DASUIJ010000459.1:0-19454 GCA_036279815.1 Phenylobacterium sp.
CGCGGACGTCGTGGCGGTCGCCGCATGCGCGACGACACCCGTCCGGCCGACGCCTTCTCCTGGACCCGTCCCTGGGTTCCCTATGGCGAAGACCCCTTCGTCTGGCACGACCCGGCGGAGGACATCCGTCCCGCGCCGGTCCCGGCCAACGACGAGGTGAGAGCCCCGGCCCCGACGGCGGAAGCGGCCCAACCCGCGCCGGCCGCGACCTCGAGCGAAGACACCCACGACATCTGGGTCGAACTGCCCGCGGTCGAGGACAAGCCGAAAAAGGCGCGCGCCCGTCGAGGTCGCGGTCGCGCCGCCGAGGCGGAAGCTCCCGTCGAGGCGGTGGCGGAACCGGTGGTCGAGGCGGCTCCGGAACCGGTTCTCGAACCGGCGCCAGAGCCCGTCGCCGAAGCGCCGGCCGCCAAGCCCGCCCGCGCCCGACGCACCAAAGCCGCCGCGGCGGCTGCGCCGGAACCCGTGGTCGAGGCCGTCGCCGAGCCGGTGGTGGAAGCCGAGCCCGAACCGGCCCCTGCCCCGGCGCCCGTGGCGGTGACCCCGCCCGAGCCGGATCCGGCGGAAATCTCCGCGCCGCCCGCCGCGCCCCGCAAGGGCTGGTGGCGTCGCGGCTGACGCGTTAGGCTTTCAAGAACGGGCTGGGAGAGGCGTTGGAGTTTAGCTGCATGGTCTCCCCGACCCGTTCGACCTTCCGGATTGCACTGGCGGCTTCGGTCAGTCTGAGCCTGTTCCTTCAGGCCATGCCGGCGCGCGCGCAGGAAGAACCCATCTCCCTGATCCGGGACACCGAGATCGAGGAGATCCTGCGCGCCGACGCCGCCCCGCTCTATGAGGCGGCCGGCGTCGATGCGAAGTCGATCCACATCCTGCTGATCGGATCGAAGGACCTGAACGCCTTCGCCGCGCCGGGGACGATGGCGGTGTTCACCGGCCTGATCCTGGAATCGAAGAACCCCAATCAGCTGCAGGGCGTCATGGCCCACGAGATCGGGCACCTGGCCGGCGGTCACTCCGCCCGCTCCGGGGACCTGAATCGGGCCGGCATGAAGCCCTTCCTCCTGACCATGGGGCTGGGCGTTCTGGCGGCCCTGGCCGGCAGCCCCGAGGCGGGCGCCGTGCTGGCCGGAAACGCCGGCTATTTCGGAACCCTGGGGGCGCTCGGCTACAGCCGCGAACAGGAAAGCCGCGCCGACCAGGCGGGCGCCACCTATCTCGAAACCGCCGGGCTGTCGGGCAAGGGCCTCGTCGATTTCTTCGACAACTTCCGCTACCAGGAGGTCTTCGACCAGGCGCGACGCTTCCCCTATTTCCGCAGCCACCCGCTGTCGTCCGACCGGATCGAGGCCCTGCGCGGCCGGGTCGAGAAGCTGGCCCACTTCGACGGCGTCGACGATCCCAAGAAGATCGCCGAGCACGAGATCATGAAGGCCAAGCTGCAGGGCTTCATCAATCCCACCATCGCCATCGTGAAGTGCAGCGACAAGGCCCAGGACTATCCGACCCGATACGCCTGCGCGATCGCCCAGTACCAGCTCAAGGAGCCGGAAAAGGCGCTGAAGCTCATCGACGCCCTGCTGGCCGAGCAGCCGGACAACCCCTACCTGTGGGAGCTCAAGGGCCAGGTGCTGTTCGAATTCGGGCGTGCGGCCGAGGCCGAGGCGCCGCAGCGCAAGTCGGTGGCGCTGAAGCCCGACGCGCCGCTGCTGCGCGTGAACCTGGGCCAGACCCTGGTGGCCCTCAATTCCGACGCCAAGGTCGACGAAGGCATCGCCGAGCTGAAGAAGTCCCTGGTCCAGGACGAGGAGAACTCCGCGGCCTGGCGCATCCTGGCGGAGGCCTATGACCGCCGCGGCCAGGACGGCCTGGCCCGCTACGCCACCGCCGAATACAACTTCCAGGAAGGCGACAAGCGCCAGGCGCTGGTTTTCGCCATGCGGGCCCGCGAAATGCTGACCAAGGGCACCCCCGAATGGCGTCGCGCCACGGACATCGTGCTGGCCTCCAATCCCGACAAGGGTTTGTTGAGGGACATCGCCGAAGGTCCCAAGGGCTCGAACACCAACTGAACCTCGCGAACGGCGCCTTCGTCGCCTAGATAGGCCACATGAAAACGCACCTGCGCGCCGTCCTGGCGCTGTCCGCCCTCATCGCCCTCTCCGGCTGCCAGAAGGTCAACGACGCCTTCGGCCAGCAGGTGCGCGGCTATCTCCTGGCCCATCCCGAAGTGCTGGAGGAAGCCCTCCAGAAGCTGCAGGAGAAGAAGCAGGCCGAGGCCGCCAAGGCCGCCCTGGTCGGACTGTCGACCTATCGGCGGGAACTGGAGCGGGACCCCCGCGATTTCGTGGCCAACCCGAACGGCAAGATCACGGTGGTGGAGTTCTTCGACTACCGGTGCGGCTACTGCAAGCTGGCGGCCCCCGAGGTGGTGAAGCTCGTCCAGGAGAACCCGGACATCCGCTTCGTCTTCAAGGAATTCCCCATCTTCGGCGGCCCCTCCAACGCCGCGGCGAAGGTGGCCCTCTCACCCCAGGGCAAGGCCAAGGGGATGGAGCTGTTCAACGCCTTCATGGCGGACAAGACCCTCGACGACGCCGCCATCGACCGCCACCTGGTCGCGGCCGGGATCGATCCGGCCGCCGCCAGGGCCGCCGGCGACGGAGCCGAAGTGCAGAAGCACATCGCCGACACCCGCGAACTGGCCGCCAAGCTGGCCATCGAGGGGACGCCCGCCTTCATCGTGGGCGACCGCCTGGTCCCGGGCGCCGACCTGCCGGCCCTGCGTGCGGCCATCGACGAGGCCCGGCGGGGACCGCTGAAGCATCCCGGCTAAGGCCGGGGCGCAAAATTCGCCACCCACCTTCCCTGGCGTCCGACTTTCCACACCCCGGCAGGCGGGCCTAGGCTCGCTCCGACACATCGTCGGGAGTTGGACATGAGCGACAAGGTTGTGGTGATCGGGGCCGGGATGGCGGGGCTCTGCACCGCCCTGGCCCTGGCGCCGACGGGTCGCAAGGTCACCCTGCTGGAACGCGATCCGCCGCCCCCCTCGGGCGATGCGGACGAGGCCTTCGCCGAATGGTCCCGCCGCGGCGTGGGCCACCTGCGCCACAGCCACGCCTTCCTGGCGCGCCTGCGCGGGATCATCCGCGACGAGCACCCGGAGCTGCTGGCCGACCTGCTGGCCGCGGGCTGCCGCGAACTGACCTTCGACGGAATGCTCACCGAGCTGCACAAGAAGACCTATAGGCCCGCGCCCATCGACTCCGACTTCGTCATCCTGACCAGCCGCCGCACGACGCTGGAACTGGTGATGCGCCGCTATGTGGAGCGGCTGCCGGGCGTGGACATCCGTTCGGAGGCCTTCGTCTCGGGCCTGGTCGTCGAGCCGGGATCGCCCGCCAGGGTCACCGGGGTGCGGCTGGAGAGCGGCGAGGAGGTCATGGCGGACGTGGTGGTGGACGCCGCCGGACGGACCTCCGGCGCCGCCGAGCAACTGGTCGAACTGGGCGCCCCGATCGCCGAGACCTCGGAGACCGCCGGCATCCTCTACTTCACCCGCCACTATCGGCTGCGCCCCGGCTTCGAGGAGCCTCCGCGCGGCAAGAGCCCGGCCACCGGCGACCTGGGATTCCTGAAGTTCGGGGTGTTTCCCGCCGACAACGGCTGCTTCTCGATCACCGTCTGCGTCCCGGAAATCGAACTGGAGATGCGCAAGGCCATCGTCGATCCCGACACCTTCGACGCCATCTGCCGCCAGATGCCGGGCCTGGTCGCCTGGATCGACCCGGAGCGGTCCGAAGGCGTCAGCCGGGTGTTCGGCATGGGCGACCTGCGCAGCCGCTGGCGGGACCTGGTGAAGGACGGCGCGCCCAGCGTGCTGGGCTTCTTCGCCCTGGGCGACAGCCTCGTACGCACCAATCCCCTCTACGGCCGAGGCTGCTCCTTCGCGGCCGCGAGCGCCTATCTGCTGCGCGACGCCCTGCGCTCCAGCCCCGACCCGGCCCGGCGTCTGCTGGCCTTCGACGCGGCTGTGAAGCGCGACCTGAAGCCGTACTACGACTCCATGCTGGACCAGGACCGCGCCGCCATCCGCCGGGCGCGCCAGGCGCTGACGCCCAGCTACCGGCCCAGCCTGCGGAGCCGGGTGCTGAAGAGCTTCCTGGAGGACGGGGTCAACATCGCCGTCCGTTCCGACCCCGATCTGCTACGGGCCGCCATGCGCGGATTCCACATGCTGGAGCACCCCTCGGCCTGGCTGAAGCGGCCGCGCAACTTCGCCAAGGTCATGGGCTACTGGGCGCGCGGCAAGGCGGCCAACGCCCAGGCCTATCCGCCAAAGCCCGGCCCCGACCGCGAGCCGCTGATGCGGGCGGTGGGACTGTCGCCGCAGGCGGATGTGGAGAGACTGAAGGCGGAAGCGGCCTGACCCTGCCGGTCATCCCGGCGTTCGCCGGGACGAGCGGGCCGGCGCGCCGCGCTACTCCGTCCCCAGCGACCGCCCGGAGAACAACGAGCCCGCCGCCATCTGATCGCGGACGGTCTCCGGGGTCAGGGTCGCGGCCTTGTCGAGATCCACCAGTTCCGGCGGCACGTACCAGTGCAGCTTGTCCGAGCCGTAGGCCTCCCAGACCACCTTGGCGACTTCCATGGGCGGGATGGCGCGGAACATGCCGTCCTTGGGCGCATTCTCGGCCGCGCCAGGCGGCAGGATCGGCGTGTCGATCAGCCCCGGCAGCACGTCGGCGACCTTGATCCCGTAGGCCTTGAACTCCACGGCCAGGGCCTCGGTCAGACCCTTCACCGCGTGCTTGGTGGCCGAATAGACCGCAATGCCCGGCATGCCATAGGTGGCCGAGGACGACGAGGTGGTGAAGCACATGGAGTTGGGTGTCGCCTTCAGCAGGCCCACGCCTTCGTGGATGCCGATCAGCACGCCGACGAAATTGACCTGCACGACAGCCAGGACATCTTCGAACGGCTGCTCGGCGAAGGGGCCGCCACGACCGATGCCGGCGTTGTTGTAGAGGATGTCCATCCGCCCGCCGGTGGCCTGACCGAACTCGGCCAACGCGGCGCGATAGTCGTCGCGGTCGGTGACGTCGAGCTTACGGACCACGCAGTTGTCGGCGCCCAGTTCGTCGCGCAACGCCGCCAGGCCGGCCTCGTTGACGTCATAGCCGCCGACGAACCAGCCCTTTTCGCGGAACAGGCGCGCGGTCTCGCGCCCCATGCCCGAAGCGGCCCCGGTGATGAAGATCGATTGGCGTCCGTTCGCCTGGCCCATGGTGGTCCTCCCTCGTTGGCGGCCAGCCTAAGGGTCTTCCGTTGCGGAACGGCGAGCGAATTTCGCCCTGCCCGTTTCCCGCGGTCAACGCGCGTCTGCTGCGCCCCGACGCCACTTGACCGTGTGTCCGGCCCGCGGTCAGGTCCCCCGGTTGGGAGGGATTCGATGGTTCGGTTCACTGGCGTCGCCCTGGCGGCGGGGATCATCGCGGCAGGCCCGCCCGCCCTGGCCCAGGAAATCCGCGGCTGGCGGCCGGCCGCCATATCCGAGCCCTTCGCCGACCAGACGTCTTCCCTGCCCTCCGCCGCCGAGCTGATGGCCGCCTGGCCCGCCAAGGCTGCGCAGCATGGGACCGAGGGCGACGCGATCGCCCGCTGCAAGGCCGACGCCTCAGGCGATCTCGCCGATTGCCAGGTCTTGGTGGAACGGCCCGGCCGGGCCGGGTTCGGCGAGGCCCTGCTGGCCCTGGCCCCGAAATATCGCCTGACGCCGGCCCCGAACGGCGAGCGACCGCCCGAGGCGCCGGTGCTGATCAGCGCCAGCTGGCCCGTGCCGGACGTCGCGCCGTCCTGGCGGGTCGATCCCCAACCGGGCGACTTCGCCACCACCGCCAGCCCCGCCTTCTGGAGACTGAACCAACCGGGCATCGCGCTGATGAACTGCCTGCTGGGCGCGGCGGGCACGCTCTACGACTGCCGGGTGGTCTTCCAGCATCCCGAAGGCGTCGGCCTGGGCCAGATGGCCCTGCGGTTCGCGCCGTTCCTGCTCTACAAGCCCGCCCTGCTGGACGGGAAGCCGGTCAAGGTCGGGGTCACCCTGCCCTTCCACTTCGGGACGGAGCGTTGGCGCTGGTAGGCTAGCCGCGCGGCTGCAGGCCCTTCTGCTTCAACCGCCAGACCAGGACGTCGAATCGGTCCTGGCCGAAGAAGGGTTCGCCCTCGAACACCATGGTCGGCACGCCCCAGTGGCCGGAGGCGCGGTGGGCCTGCTGGTTGGTCTCGATCTCGGCGGCGATCTCGGCGGCCAGGGGCGAGGCCTTGGCCTGCAGTTCGGCCATGTCGAGGCCGGCGCGGGCGATCGCCTTGGCCAGCTTGTCGCCCTCGTTCCAGGGCGGATCCTCGCCGCCCCAGATCAGCCGGGTGACTTCGTCATAGAAGGCCAGGGACTGCGGCGTCCGCGCGGCCAGCACGCCGAGCGGCATCAGCAGGTCGAGGTGCGGCTGTTCCGGCGCGCCGTTCAGGGTGGCCGGGTCGATCACCACGGGGTCGGGACGCGGCCAGGCCAGGGGCAGGCCCTGGAACTCCGCGAGACGCCGGATGTCGCGCATCAGGTAGGGGATCCACAGCGGGTCCTGCTTGGTGAAGAACCCCTCCGACCGCACCGCCAGCGGATAGACCGGCCGCATGTTGACGTCGACGTCATGGGTTTCCGCCAGGTCCCGCAGCCGCGACGTGACCAGATAGGAATAGGGACTGCGGAAGGACCAGAAGACGTCGACGGAAAGGGTCATCGGCTAGGCTCGGCTCATGTCGATTGAACGCCCGCATTCAATAGTATTGGCACTATTCATGCCAGAACTATCTCGTGGATCGTCCCGGCCGTCGGGTGGGGCGCCGGGATGACGTCGGGCTCAGATCCGCCCCGCCAGCGGCGAGGATGGATCGGCGTACATCCGCTTGGCCATCCGCCCGGCCAGGAACGCTTCCCGCCCGGCGATCACCGCGTGTTTCATGGCGCCGGCCATGCGTATCGGGTCCTTGGCCTCGGCGATGGCGGTGTTCATCAGGACCGCGTCGCAGCCGATCTCCATGGCCAGGACCGCGTCCGAGGCCGTGCCCACCCCGGCGTCGACCAGCACCGGCACCTTGGCCTGCTCGATGATCAGGCCAAGATTGAGAAAGTTCTGGATGCCGCGTCCCGAGCCGATCGGCGCCGCCGCCGGCATGATCGCCGCCGCGCCGGCGTCCTCCAGCTTCTGGGCGTAGACCGGGTCGTCGCTGCAATAGACCATCACCTGGAAGCCCTCGGAGATCAGCAGCTTCAGGGCCCGCAGGGTCTCTTCCATGTCGGGCAGAAGGTGCTTGGTGTTGGACAGCACCTCCAGCTTCACCAGGTCCCAGCCGCCGGCCTCCCGCGCCAGACGCAGCGTGCGCACCGCTTCCTCGCCCGTGTAGCAGCCGGCCGTGTTGGGCAGGAAGGTGAAGCGGTCGGGCTTCACATAGTCCACCAGCATGGGCTGGGTCGGATCGGACAGGTTCACCCGGCGCAAGGCCACGGTGACGATCTCGGCGCCGGACGCCTCGGCGGCGGCGGCGTTCTCCGCATAGTCCTTGTACTTGCCGGTGCCGACGATCAGCCGCGAGGTGAACGTGCGGCCGGCCACGGTCCAGGTGTCCGCCTGCGTGGTGGTGGATCCGTCCATGTCAGCCGCCTCCGATGAAGTGTACGATTTCGATGCGGTCGCCGTCGGCGATCGCCGTCACCTGATAGGCCGAACGCGGCACGATCTCCAGATTGCGTTCGACCGCCACCTTGCGGGCGTCCAGGCCCAGCGCCGCCACCAGGGCGGCGACGTCGGAAACGCCGGGGAAACGGCGCTCCTCGCCGTTGAGGATCAGGGTCATGGGCGGCTCGAATGGCGGACAGTTCGTCCACAAGCTTGTGACCCCCGTCGGCTGCCGTTACAAGACGGCGGAATCGACGGCGGAGCCGAATGCCGAAACCGATCTATGTGCTGAACGGGCCCAACCTCAATCTGCTTGGGGTCCGAGAGCCGGAGATTTACGGAAAAGCGACCCTGGAGGACGTGCGAGCGCTCTGTGAGCGGCGTGCAGAATCCCTGGGGCGCACCGTCGTGTTCCGACAATCCAACCATGAGGGCCAGTTGATCGACTGGGTGCAGGAGGCCCGAACGGAGGCCTGCGCGCTGGTGATCAACCCGGCGGGCTATGGCCATACCTCCATCGCCCTGCTGGACGCGCTCAAGGCGCTCGATATCCCGGTGGTCGAATGCCACCTCTCGAACCCGGCGGCGCGCGAGGCGTTCCGCCATCAAACCTACGTGTCGCTGGCTGCGACCGGCCTGGTGTCCGGTTTCGGCGCGAAAAGCTATGAACTCGCCGTCGAAGCCGCCGCGGGCCTCTCCGCCTAACTTCAGCGTCCAAGAAACAAGGGTCTTTTCCATGGCTAGCAGTCCCAAGGCGCCTGCCGATCCGATCGATGCGCGCCTGGTCCGCAAACTGGCCGACATCCTCACCGAGACGGGCTTGTCCGAAATCGAGGTCGAGCACGGGGGCCTGAAGGTCCGCGTCGCCAAGACCTTGACCGCCGCGCCGATCCACTACGCCCAGGCGCCCGCGCCGATGGCCCACGCGCCTGCGCCGACCGCCGCGCCGGCCGCCGCCGTTGACGCTCCGGCCGCCAGCGCGCCGGCGCGCGGCGACGCGGTGAAGTCGCCCATGGTCGGAACCATCTACCTCCAGCCCCAGCCGGACGCCCCGCCCTTCGTGAAGGTCGGCGACAGCGTCACCGAGGGCCAGACCCTGATGATCGTCGAGGCCATGAAGACGATGAACCCGATCCCGGCCCCCAAGGCCGGCAAGATCGTCGAGATCCTGGTCGAGGACGGCCAGCCGGTCGAATTCGGCGAGCCGCTCGTCGTCATCGGGTAAGGCGATGTTCGACAAGATCCTGATCGCCAACCGTGGCGAGATCGCGCTCCGGGTCCACCGGGCGTGCAAGGAGATGGGCATCTCCACGGTGGCCGTCCATTCCGAGGCCGACGCCGGCGCCATGTGGGTGCGGCTGGCCGACGAAAGCGTCTGCATCGGGCCGGCGCCCGCCGCCAAGAGCTATCTGAACATCCCCTCGATCATCGCCGCGGCCGAGATCACCGGCGCCAACGCGATCCACCCGGGCTACGGCTTCCTGTCGGAGAACGCCCGCTTCGCCGAGATCGTCGGCGCCCACGGCTTCACCTTCATCGGACCGAAGCCCGAGCACATCACGATGATGGGCGACAAGATCACCGCCAAGCAGGCGGTGAAGGCGGCGGGAATCCCGGTGGTGCCCGGCTCGGACGGCGCGGTGACCTCCGAGGACGAGGCCTTCGCGGCCGCCAAGGACATCGGCTTCCCCGTGCTCATCAAGGCCGCAGCCGGCGGCGGCGGGCGCGGCATGAAGGTGGCCCACAGCGAGGCCGACCTGTCCGAGGCCGTCTCCACCGCCCGCGCCGAGGCCCGGGCGGCCTTCGGCGACGACGCGGTCTATATGGAGCGCTATCTCCAGACCCCGCGCCATATCGAGCTGCAGATCATCGCCGACAGCTTCGGCAATGTCTGCCACCTGGGCGAACGCGACTGCTCGCTGCAGCGCCGCCACCAGAAGGTGCTGGAGGAAGCCCCCTCCCCGGTCATCGACGCCGCCACCCGCGCCAGGATCGGCAAGGTCGTGGTCGATGCGGTCAAGGCCATCGGCTATCTCGGCGTCGGCACCATCGAGTTCCTCTACGAGAACGGCGAGTTCTTCTTCATCGAGATGAACACCCGCCTGCAGGTCGAGCACCCGGTCACCGAAGCCATCACCGGCATCGACCTGGTGCGCGAGCAGATCCGTATCGCCGCCGGCCTGCCGCTGTCGTTCAAGCAGTCCGACATCGTCTTCGAGGGCCACGCCATCGAGTGCCGGATCAACGCCGAGAACCCGAAGACCTTCACGCCGTCGCCGGGCCTGGTCACCGACTTCCACGCCCCGGGCGGCCTGGGCGTGCGGCTCGATAGCGCCATCTACGCCGGCTATTCGATCCCGCCCTATTACGACAGCCTGATCGGCAAGCTGATCGTTCACGGCCGCGACCGCGAGGAGTGCATCGCGCGCCTCAACCGCTGCCTGGGCGAGATGGTGGTGGGCGGCGTCGAGACGACGATCCCGCTGTTCCAGGAACTGCTGGTCCAGCCGGACATCCTCGCCGGCACGTACGACATCCACTGGCTCGAACGGTGGATGAAGGACCAGCCCAGCGTCTAGGCCCGCGCGCGCAGGCTGGGCGGCGCCTGGCTCCCTTATGTTGCGCCCCGCCTTCCTGAGCGTCTCGATTTCGCGCTAAACCCCGGATCATGGACGCCTTCGACGCGCGCGATCTCCTGGACTGCTATGCGCGCGGCGTCTTCCCCATGGCTGACGCCCGCGACGACGACCGGGTGTTCCTGATCGATCCGGAACGGCGCGGCGTGATGCCGTTCGACCGGTTCCATATTCCCCGGCGGCTGGCCCGCACGGTGCGGGCCGAACCTTTCGAGGTGCGAGTCGACACCGCCTTCGCCCAGGTGGTGGCCGCCTGCGCCGAGCAAAAGCCTGACCGCGCCGAGACCTGGATCAACGGCCCGATCGAGGAGCTCTACGGCGAACTCTACCGGATCGGCCACGCCCATTCGGTGGAATGCTGGAAGGACGGCAAGCTGGTGGGCGGGCTCTATGGCGTGTCGCTGGCCGGGGCGTTCTTCGGCGAGAGCATGTTCTCGCGGGCCACCGACGCCTCCAAGGTCGCCCTGGCGCACCTGGTGGCGCGGTTGATCGCCGGGGGGTTCGTCCTCCTGGACACCCAGTTCATCACCGACCACCTCACCCAGTTCGGCGCCGAGGAAATCCCGCGGCGCGAATATCACCGCCGGCTGGCCCGGGCGCTGGACGCCCGAGGGGATTTTCAGCGGGCCGGGCCGGGCTTCGGCGGCGCGGCGGCCCTGCAGGTGATCAGCCAGGCGTCGTAAACCGGGTGCTGCAGCGGGTTCAGGCCCGGCGACGAGGCGTACATCCAGCCCTTGAACACCTGCCTCGGCGACGGATTGGGCTTGCCGGGCGCGGCCTTGGGTTGGGAATCGACGGTGATGTAGGCGATCGAATCTTCCTGCGGTTCGTCCTCGGCCGACTGCTCGCAGGCCTTCACGGTGAACAACAGGGTCTTGTAGCGCACCGGCTGGCCCACCGCGGCCTCGAACCGGACGGTCTCGGCGGTCACCTTGTCCAACGCCTGGAGGATGGCGATGTCATAGCGGGTGCGCTTGAAGGTGCTCTCGGCGGGCTTTTCCACCACCCTGTCCTTGGGCGGCGCAGCCGGGGCGACTTCGGAGGCCTGGACCGGCGGGGCGGCGAGCGGCGCGGGCGCCACGACCACGGCCGGCGGCGCTTCCTCGGGCGCTGGGGCGACCTCGGGCGCGGGCGCGGCGGGAGCCTGCGGCGCCTGGGCCCCCGGGGGCGGGCGCAGGCCCGGCGCGGGCGCGGGCTGGGCCAGCACGAAGCCGGCCCCGGCCAGGGCGGTCGTGGCGACGAGGGTCGCGATCAGGAAGGAACGCGGCGCCATGGGGCCTATTCCGGACGCCAGGCCTCGTAGTCGCCCGACGCCTTCTGGCGCTCGCCGCCGCGGGCGATGGAGCCCTTCGGCCGCCAGGCGTTGACGGTGCCGGTCAGGTTGGGCTGGTGATCCTTTTCCCAGGGCTGGCGCATCAGCGGTTCGATCGTCGGCGGCTCTTCGAAGGTGTGGTGCAGCCAGCCGTGCCATTCGGCCGGAACCTTGGAGGCCTCCGCATAGCCCTTGAAGATCACCCAGCGGCGCTTGCGGCCGTCATAGGAATCCTTGGTGTCCTTGGCCTGGAAATAGCGATTCCCCAGCTCGTCCTGGCCCACGAACACGCCTCGGCGGTTGATATGGAAGCCCGCGCCGATCGTGGCGCCGTTCCACCAGGTGAAGATCGCTTTCAGCACGTTTTGTGAGTCCGGAGCGGTTGGGAGGCGGGCGGACTATAGGTCTGCGGCCCCTGAGCGTCCAGCCGCGCGAGTGTCGCAAGATGTTGGGGATAGAGGCGCCTCCGACCGCAACATCTATTGATTGGGACGGTCCGGGCGCCTAACCTCGTCCCTGAGGAGAATTTCACGTGCGGACCGAACCGGCGAGGATCGAACGCAGGCCCCTGGAGCGCGCTGCGGGCGTGGTCGAGGTGCTGGCGCCCGCCACTTGGACCGACGCGCGCGTCGAAGCCTGGCTGGACTGGTCCGGCGGCGAGACCGACCTGCCGGCGGCCGTCTACCGTCGCGCCGAGGCGATCGCCGGGCAGGCGGACGCGCTGGGCCTGTTTTCCAATCCTGCCGAACGCGCCGGCTTCCGCCGCGACCTGGGCGCGGAGATGATGGCCGGACGCCTGGCCCTGGCCGAGCCCGCCGCCTCCACGCCGCCCCTGCTGGCGCACATGGCCGATCCCGACTTTCCCGGCGTGCTGGCCCGCCTGCGCGCCGAGCGCCGCGGCCGCACCGCCGCCCGCGCCGCCGCCCTGGAACTGGGCCGCAGGCTGCAGGGAGTGATGGACGCCATCGATCGCTGCGAAGGCGACCCCGCCGCCTGCGCCGATCCGCAGTCGAACATCGGCCTGGCCCGGGCCGCCGAGGCCGCGCGCGGCGCAGGCGCCAGCGACGCGATGATCCTGGACGCCATGACCCTCGCCCGCGCCGGCGAGAACCTGTGGGACGCCCAGCTGCAGTTCGAGGCCGGAGAGGGCGTAACCCTGATCGCGGCGGCGGACGGCGAACCCAGGGGCCCGGCCGCCCAGGCCCTGGCCGCGGCCGCCTGGGAGACCGGGCAGGTGATCGCCGCCTTCTCCGACGAGGTGGCCGAACGCCTCGTGCGGGCCTGGCGACCGACGCGCGGCGCCATCGACCTCATGGCATTCGGCGCAGGCGAGGATTTCGACCGTCGGGGATTCCAGGCGTCCGTGCGCCTCCTGGCCATCGCCCTGGCCGCCGGCGGCGGACCCGTGGCCGTCGGCCTCGCGGGCCTGCCGGACTGGCTGATGGCGCAGGGCCTGGCCTACGACAGCGACGCCGGGCGCGGTGCGGCGCGGGAGGTCTTCCTCCTGGCCCGTGAGGTCCTGGGCAGGCTGCCGCAGATCGAAGGCGGCCTGGGCGTGTTCGACGACCCCGACATCGCGCTGCGGCTGGGCGGCGTGTCGGCCGCCGCGGCGCCCGGACCGGGTCCCGTGACCGTCGCCGAGACCGAGGACGGCGCCCTCACCCGCGTTCTGTCCGAACCGGCCCTGAAGGCCCTGGCGCTGATGGGCGTCGAATCGGCGCAGGCTCGCGCCCACCTGCTGGGCGCGCAGAACCTGGCGGATGCCCCTGGGATCGATCACGCCGCCCTGCAGGCCAAGGGCTTCACGGAGCACGAGATCGCCGCCGTCGAGGCCGCCCTGCCCTTCGCCTCGCGCCTGGCGGACGCCATCTCGCCGCAGGTGATCGATCCGGGCTTCCTGATGGACGTGCTGGGCCTGAGCGACGCCGACCTGGCCAATCCCGACCTCGACCTTCTGGCCCGCATGGACTTCACCCCGGCCGAGATCGCCGCGGCGGAGATCCACGCCCTGGGCGGCGGCGGCCTGGCGGAGGCGCAATTCCTCACGGCCGACCAGAAGGCGGTGTTCCTTCCGGCCGACGACCTGGGCCCCGCGCCCTATTTCTCCATGCTGGCCGCGGTCCAGCCGGTCCTGGACCATCCGGCGGTCGCCGAGATCGAGCTGGAGTGGGACGCCTCGCCCGCCGACGCCCGCGCCCTGCTGGCCGAAGCGGCCCAGGCGGCGACGCCGGCCGTGCGCATCCGCCGGATGGACCCGCCGGCCGGTCTGATCCTCGACCTGCCCAGGACCGCGGAGGCCCCGCCGCGGGCGGCCCGCATGCCGGAGCCCGAGGCCGCGCCCGCCGAGCGGATCGTGGAGCGCGTCGTCGAACGCGACCGCAGTCGGCGGAAGCTGCCCGACCGCCGCAAGGGCTATATCCAGAAGGCGGCCGTGGGCGGCCACAAGGTCTACCTGCACACCGGCGAATACGACGACGGCGAGTTGGGCGAGATCTTCATCGACATGCACAAGGAAGGCGCCGCCTTCCGCTCGCTGATGAACAATTTCGCCATCGGCATCTCGATCGGCCTGCAATACGGCGTGCCGCTGGAGGAGTTCGTGGACGCCTTCGTCTTCACGCGCTTCGAGCCGGCGGGGCCGGTGACCGGCAATGACTCGGTGAAGTCGGCGACGTCGATCCTCGACTACATCTTCCGCGAGCTCGGCATTTCCTATCTGGGCCGCGACGAACTGGGCAACGCCGACGGAGAGCTCAACGCCGACGGCCTGGGCCGAGGCAAGGCCGAGGGCGAGCCGGACGGGGGCGAGCCGCAACCGGCCTCGCGCTTCATCTCCCGCGGCTTCTCCCGGGGCGCGGCGCCCGACAACCTGGTCTTCCTGCCCAGCGCCGCGGCGCGCGGCGGCGGGTTCGGGCGCATCGAGGCCGATGTCTGCGCCGCCTGCGGCGACGTGGCGGTGGTGCGCAAGGGCGCGAGCCTGATCTGCGAGACCTGCGGCGTCCGCGCCGGACCGGTCGGCGGCGACCTCGGCGGCGATCGGACGGGCTAGCGCGCGCCCAGCCTGACCAGGACGGCGCGGGGAATCTTCATGTCGCGGATCACCGGCCCCTGGTCCCGCAATCCGCACGCCTCCCGCTGGATGAAGAATTTCCAGACGGCGTCGGCGGCGAGCTTCAGCAGGGCCTCGCGCCCCTCCGACTCGACCACCTGCGGATCGTCCAGGCGCGCCAGGGCTTCCTGGGCCTTCCGGCCGGCGCGGCCCAGCGTGGCGGCCTTCTCGGACACGATCTCGGCGTCGAGGATGCCGGCGCCGGTCTCGAACCGGGCGGCCAGGCCCGACAGGTTCTGCGGGGGTCGAAGGGACATGGGCGAAATCTAGCAAGCTTTTTGCCGACCGCCATGGTCACCGGACCTTAAGCTTGACGCTCTAGGCAGGTGAACGTCCTTCGCGGAGACGGGTTCGACAGATGAAACCGATGATCGTCCTTGGCCTGGTCGCGGCGCTGGCGGCGCCCATGGCCGCCCAGGCGCAGAACGCGGGTCAGATCGCCCAGGCGCGGCGCGGCGCGAATTGCCCCGGATGCAACCTCTTCCAGGCCGACTATTCGGGGATGGAGATCAAGGGCCGGAACTTCGCGGGCGCACGCCTGCGCCAGTCGGACCTTTCGCTGTCGGTGATGAACCGCACCAACTTCAGCCGCGCCGACCTTCGTGACGTGAACGCCTATGGCGCGGTGTTCTCGTCCGCCAACTTCACCGGCGCCGACCTCACCCATGCGAGCTTCGTGGGCGCCTATCTGGAAGGCGCCAGCCTGGCCGGCGCGCGACTGGACGGGACCAATTTTTCCGGCGCCGAGATGGACCGCGCCCGGGGCCTGACCCAGGGGCAACTCAACCGGGCGTGTGGCGATTCGGCCACCCGGCTGCCGCCTGGGTTGAAAATCCCACGCTGCTAAAGCCCAAGGATTACCGCGATTTAAGTAGCCTCTAGCGTCAGCGGCGGGCAAAGGGGAAGAGTCATGTCCCGTACAGCTTCCCGCCCCGCCCAGCTGATGGGCGCCCTCGCAGCCCTCGCCTTGATCGCTCCAGGAGCCGCCCAGGCGTTCGAGATGGCGGGCGACAAGGAAGTGGCCCGGATGGTCACCTTCGGAGGGGCCTGCGCCAAGTGCGAGCTCTCGGGCCGCAAGCTTCAAGGCGCCCAGTTCAACGGCGCCAACTTCTCCGGCGCGGCCCTGGTGGGCTCCGATCTGCGCGAGGCGCGCTTCCTGGGAGCCAACTTCGCCAACGCCGACCTCTCCCGCGCCGACCTGTCGGACTCCCAGATGGTCGGGGCCAACTTCTCCAACGCCAACCTTTCCAACGCCCGCCTGCGCGACGTCGAGGCCAAGGGCGTCGCCTTCGTGTCCGCCACCATGGTGCACGTGGACTTGCGCGACACCCGCGCGGAAGGCTCGAATTTCAGCCGCGCCAATCTGGCCGGCGCCCAGTTCAACGACACCGGCCTGCAGGGCGCCACCTTCGCCAGGGCCGAGGCCCAGGGCGCGAGCTTCCGCGACGCCAGCATGCAAGGCTCGAACCTGTCGGCGGGCCGCTTCGATCAGGCCTCGTTCCGCGACGCCAACCTCGATGGCGCGCTGCTCTCGGGCGCAAGCTTCGGCGGCGCGGATTTCCGGGACGCCAGCCTGCGGCGCACCGTGCTCTATGGCGCGGACCTGTCGCGAGCCAAGAACCTCGACCAGGACCAGCTCGACGAGGCCTGCGGGGACGCTTCCACCCGCCTGCCGCCGGGCCTGACCGCGCGCAACTGCCACGGCATAGGGGTCCGCTGGACGGGCTGGCGCGGCGTGCCGATTCCCCAGATGCCCGTAGCCCCGCCGGCGCCCCCCGCCCCTCGCTTCTAGGGCGCGGTCGGGAGGGCGGCGAAGCCCTGCCGGCTAGACCTTGATCGGCGGCGCGAGCCGGATGTGCAGCTCCTTGAGCTGCTTTTCCTCGACCTCGGACGGCGCGTTCATCAACAGGTCCTGGCCCTGCTGGTTCAGCGGGAAGGCGATGACCTCGCGGATGGCCGTCTGGCCGGCCAGCAGCATGACGATGCGGTCGATGCCGGGGGCCAGGCCCCCGTGCGGCGGCGCCCCGTGCCGGAAGGCGTTCAGCATGCCGCCGAACTGCTCCTCGACCACCTGGGGGCCGTAGCCGGCGATATCGAAGGCCTTGAGCATCACGTCCGGCCGGTGGTTCCGCACGGCGCCGGAGCACAGCTCGTAGCCGTTGCAGACGATGTCGTACTGGTAGGCCAGGATGTCCAAGGGATCCTTGGTCTCCAGCGCTTCCAGCTCGCCCTGCGGCATCGAGAACGGGTTGTGCGAGAAGTCGACGTGGTTCGTCTCCTCGTTCATCTCGAACATCGGGAAATCGACGATCCAGACGAACTCAAAGCGGTCCTCGTCGACGATCTTCAGGTCGGTCCCGACCTTGGTCCGCGCGGCGCCGGCGAACTTCGCGAACACCTTGGGGTCGCCGGCGACGAAGAAGGCCGCGTCGCCCTGGCCCATCCCGAGCTGGCCCATGGCCGCGTCGGTGGCTTCCTGCCCCAGGTTCTTCGCGATCGGGCCGCCCCAGCCGCCCTGGTCCTCGCTCCAGAAGATGTAGCCCAGGCCGGGCTGGCCTTCGCCCTGAGCCCAGCTGTTCATGCGGTCGCAGAACGCCCTGGAGCCGCCCTTGGGCGCCGGGATCGCCCAGACCGCGTTCTTCTTGTCCTCGAGGATGCGGGCGAAAAGGCCGAAGCCGCCGCCGCGGAAGTGATCCGACACATCCTGCATGACCAAGGGGTTGCGCAGGTCGGGCTTGTCCGAGCCGTACTTCTGCATGCTCTCCCGATAGGGGATGCGCGGGAACGGATAGGGCGTCACCGGCTTGCCGCCCGCGAACTCCTCGAAGACCCCGTGCATCACCGGCTCGATGGCCGCGAAGATGTCCTCCTGGGTGACGAAGCTCATCTCCACGTCGAGCTGGTAGAACTCCAGCGAGCGGTCGGCGCGCAGGTCCTCGTCGCGGAAACAGGGCGCGATCTGGAAGTATCGGTCGAAGCCCGAGACCATCAGCAGCTGCTTGAACTGCTGGGGCGCCTGGGGCAGCGCGTAGAACCTGGTGGGGTGCAGGCGCGAGGGCACCAGGAAGTCGCGCGCGCCTTCCGGCGACGAGGCCGTGAGGATCGGCGTCTGGTACTCCAGGAAGCCCTGCCCGATCATGCGGTTGCGGATCGAGTGGATGACCTTGGAGCGCAGGACGATGTTCCTGTGCAGGGTCTCGCGGCGCAGATCGAGATAGCGGTGCTTGAGCCGGATCTCCTCGGGATAGTCGGGCTCGCCGAACACCGGCAGCGGCAGCTCGGCGGCTTCCGACAGCACGTCCACGGACGTCACGCGGATCTCGACCTCGCCGGTGGCCAGGTTGGGGTTCTTGGTCTCGGCGGTGCGGGCCACCACCTCGCCATCGACGCGGATCACGCTCTCGGCGCGCAGGCGCTCGGCGGTCTCGAAACCGGGCGTGCCGGGCGCCAGGACCAGCTGGGTCAGGCCGTAATGGTCGCGCAGGTCGACGAAGACCAGGCCGCCATGGTCGCGCTTGCGGTGGATCCAGCCGGAAAGGCGGACGGTCTGGCCCGTGTCGCCGGCGCGCAGGGCGCCGCAGTTGTGGGTGCGGTAGGCGTGCATGTGAGAGTCGCTAAGGCTCGGAAAATCAAGGCGCGGAAGGGCGCATGAGGGGGCTCGAAAGTCAAGGCGAGCGGGCGGCGGCCTGTTCGGACAGCCGCCCGCGCTTGACCGCTCCAGGCCAGGGTTATTTCGGCTTGAACCGCTTGCTGGTGGGGAAGCCCTTGGGCGCGAGCTTGCCGGCCGCGGCCCGCCTGGCCAGCCAGTCCCGCCACTCGGCCCAGGCGCGGGTGCGCCCGGCGGTGTCGATCCAGGCCGCGCCCTCCTCGGCCTTGAACACCAGGGCGTCGCGCAGGCCGCCTTCGCGATAGGCCTGCAGCTTGACCCCCTTGCCGCGGGGCATCTCCGGCAGTTCCGCCAGCGGGAAGATCAGGATCTTGCCGTTGTCGCCGATCACCGCCAGATGGTCGCCGATGGCCGGCATGGCGAAGGCCGCGCCCTTGGCTCCGACGTTCAGCACCTGCTTGCCGGCCCGGCGGGTGGACAGCGCCTCCTCCTCGGGAAGGATGAAGCCGTATCCCTCTTTGGAGGCGATGACCCGCTTGGTCCCCGGCCTGTGCGGGAAGATGTCGACGATGTCGGTCTTGTCGTCGAGGTCCAGCATCAGCCGCAGAGGCTCGCCATGGCCCCGGGCCGACGGGAGCTTGTCGCACGGCAGGGCGAAGAAGCGTCCGTCCGAGGCGAAAATCAGCAGCTTGTCCGTGGTTTCGGCCGGGACGATGAAGCCCAGCTTGTCGCCTTCCTTGAACTTCAGCTCCGAGGGATCGTCCACCCGGCCCTTGGCGGCCCGGATCCAGCCGCGGTCGGACAGGATGACGGTGATCGGCTCGCGCACGATCATCGCCTCGATGGCCGCGTCGGCGTCCACGGTCGGGGCCACCTCGAAGGTGGAGCGGCGGCGGCCCAGGGTGGTGTCGGGTCCCAGGATCGTCCGGACGTCCTTCAGGCCCACCCCGACCAGCTTCCACTGCTGCCTGGCGTCGGCCAGCATCTTGACCAGCCCGTCGCGCTCCTCGGCCAGTTCGGCGTGCTCGCGGCGGATCTCCATCTCCTCCAGCCGGGC
>DASUIJ010000460.1:0-17733 GCA_036279815.1 Phenylobacterium sp.
CTCCGCTCGGTCCGGCTCCGCAAGCCCAAGCGGATCGTGCTGGCCGTCCCGGTGGCGCCGACCGAGACCCTGCCCACCCTGCGCGAGGCTGCGGACGAGGTGGTGTGCCTGGAGGACCATTCCTCCTTCGGGGCGATCGGCTACTACTACGCGGACTTCCGTCAGGTGAGCGACGAGGAGGTGGTCGAGATCCTGGCCCGGTTTCCGCCGGTGGCGCGCCCAGCCGCGCCGTCCTCGAAATCCGGGCGTCCCGGCCGCTGAAGGTTCAAGACGTCACTCGGGGCCCAGGGCGGCCTGGACGTAGGCGACGGCGCCGTCGAGGGTCGACAGGCGGCCGGCGTCGCGGTCTGGAATCTCCACCCCCAGGCGCTGATGGATCGCCGTCAGGAGATTGAGGTTGTCCATGGAGTCGAGGTCAGCCTGTTCGCGCAGGTCGGCCGTCGGGTCGAGCCCGTCGAAGTCGACCTCGGGAGCCAGGCGGGCGAGTTCCTCCCGGATGACCTCGAGGATGTCGGTCCGGTTCATAGCGCCTCCGGGTGTTGCAGCAGGCGACCGACCTCGGCCAGGAACAGCGCGCCCCGGTGGCCGTCGCTGACGCGGTGGTCGGCCGCCAAGGTGATGGTGAGGACGGAGCGCGCGGTCACCGCGCCCTCGACGACCCAGGGGCGTTCGACGACCTTGCCGAAGCCCAGGATCGCCACCTGCGGCGGATAGATCACCCCGAACAGGGCCTCCACCCCCCGGTCGCCCAGGCTGGACACCGTGATCGTCGGGTCGGCGATTTCCGAGCTGCGGAACCGTCCCGCGCGGACCCGACCGACCAGGTCGCGCATCCGCGCCATCAGCTCGTCCAGCGCCAGGTCGGCGGTGTCGTGGATCGCCGGCGCGGCCAGGCCGCCGCCGCGGATGGAGATCGCCATGCCGACGTGGACGGCTTGGCCCGGCCGGAAGGCCCCGGCCTCGAAGGCGCCGTTGAACTCGGGATAGGCCCGGGCGGCGACCGCCGCGGCTTTCAGGTACAGCGCACCCAGCAGCAGCCGACGGTCGGGCGGACGCTCGGCGTTGATCCTTGCGACCCATTCGACCGACGCCTGAATGTCGACCGTGTCGATGAGATAGTAATGCGGGATCTCGCGCTTGGACCGGGACATCGCCGCGGCGATGGCGGCCCGCATCTGGGTGAAGTCGAAGCCTGCGGGACGAGGCGCGGCCTTCGGCGGCGCCTCCAGGTCGGCCAGCTGGATGGCGCCGCCCGGCCCTGTCCCCGTCACCTTCGAAAGATCGATCCCCCGTTCGGCCGCCAGCCGTCGGGCGGCGGGGGAGACGCGAAGCCTCGGGAGCGCCCCCGAGGCCTCGACCTGGACGACAGGCGGCGCGGCCGCCACGGGGGCGGGAGGAGCGGTCGGCGCGGCAGGCGCCTCGGGCGCGGGCGCGCTCCGGGCCGGGGCCTGGGCGTTTGGCGGCTCGTCGGCGGCGCGGATCAGGGCCAGGGGCGCGCCCACGGGCACGGTGGCGCCCGGCTCGACCAGCTGGCTGTCCAGAACGCCGGGGTCGAAGGTCTCGATCTCGATGGCGCCCTTCTGGGTCTCGACCACCGCCACCACGTCGCCGGCCTTGATCGCGTCCCCGGGCTTGACCAGCCACTCGACCAGGACGCCGTCCTCCATGTCCGCGCCGAGGGAGGGCATGCGGAACTCGATCATCCGATCAACTCCGCCCCAGGGCCGCTTTGGCCGCGGTCACGATCCTGGCGACCTGGGGCAGGGCGGCTTCCTCGAGGTGGCGGGCATAGGGTGTCGGGACTTCCTCGCTGCAGACCCGGGCCGGGGGCGCGTCGAGATCGTAGAAGGCGCGTTCGGCGACCCGCATGCCGATCTCGGCGGCAAGAGAGCCGCTGCGCCATCCCTCGTCGACCACCACCAGCCGCCGGGTCCGGGCGACCGACTCCAGGATCGTCGCCTCGTCCAGCGGACGCAGCACCCGAAGGTCGAGAACCTCGGCCTCGACGCCGTCCTTGGACAGGACATCCGCCGCTTCCAGGGTCTTCCAGAGGGATCCGCCGTAGGTGACCAGGGTCACATCCTTGCCGGGGCGGCGGATGACGGCCTTGTCGATATCGACAGGACCGGCCGTCGTCGAAAGCAGGCCGGTCCGGTTGTAGAGCATCACGTGCTCGAAGATGAGCACGGGGTCGGGCTCCTGCAGGGCGGTCCACAGCATGCCGCGCGCGTCCTCCACGGTGGCGGGGGCGAGGATCCGCAGGCCGGGAATGTGCGCGTACCAGCCTTCGAGGCTGTGGGAGTGCTGGGCGGCGAGCTGGCGGCCGGCTCCGGTGGCCATTCGGATCACCAGGGGGCAGCCGAACTGATTTCCCGACATGTGCCGGATGGTGGCGGCGCTGTTGAGGATCTGGTCCAGCGCCAGCAGGCTGAAGTTCACCGTCATCAGCTCGACGATGGGCCGCATGCCCGCCATCGCCGCGCCGAGCCCGGCGCCGGTGAAGCCGGCCTCGGACAACGGGGTGTCGCGGATCCGGTCGGGTCCGAATTCGTCCAGCAGGCCTTTGGAGACCGCGTAGCAGCCGCCGTAGCGCCCGACATCCTCGCCCATCAGGAAGACCCGCTCGTCGCGGATCATGGCGTCACGGATGCTCTGCCGGACGGCTTCGCGATAGGTCGTCTCCTGGGTCGGGCCGCCGGCCGGGGCCGGGGCGGGCGGCGCGGGGCGGGTCTCGGCCGATACGAACCGGGTGAGGTCGGCGATCGGCTCCCAGGGGGCGGCCTCGGCGAAGGCCACGGCGGCGTCGACCTCGGCGGCGGCCTGGGACTCCAGGGCGGCGAGGTCCTCCGGGTGCGCCAGGCCGGCGGACAGGGCCCAGTCGTGGAAGCGCCGGATGGGGTCCCTGGCCTTCCAGGCCTCGACCTCGGCCTTGTCCCGGTAGAGCTGGGCGTCGAACATCGAGTGCGCCCGGAAGCGGTAGGTCCGGCATTCCAGGAAGCGGGGCGCGCCGGTCTCGCGGATCGAGGCGATCGCCCGACGGGCCGCCGCCTCGACGGCGACCACGTCCATGCCGTCGACCACCTCGGACGCGATCCGGTAGCTCTGCGCCTTGAGGTGGATGTCGGTCTCCGCCTCCGAGCGGTCCAGCGCCGTCCCCATGGCGTAGAGGTTGTTCTCGCAGACGAAGAGCACCGGCAGGTTCCACAGCGCCGCGAGGTTTAGGCTCTCGTGGAACTCGCCCTCGGCCGCAGCCCCCTCGCCGAAGAAGCAGACGGTGACGGCGTCGCTCTTCGACATGCGGTCGCCCAGGGCGAGGCCCGTCGCCAGGGGAAGTCCGCCGCCGACGATGGCGTTGCCGCCATAGAAGTTCGCGGCCGCGTCGAACAGGTGCATCGAGCCGCCGCGCCCGCCGCTGCATCCGCTGGCCTTGCCGAACATCTCGGCCATGACGGCGTTCATCGACACGCCACGGGCCAGGGCGTGGCCATGCTCGCGATAGGTGGCGACGATCCTGTCGCGCGCCTCCAGCACGGGAATGACGCCGACGGCGATCGCTTCCTCGCCGTCATAGAGATGCAGGAAGCCGCGGATCTTCTCTTCCGTGTAGGCCTGGGCGCATTTCTGTTCGAAGGCGCGGATGCGGATCATGCGTCCGAGCAGGTCCAGCACGTGAGCCCGCGACAGATGGACCTTGAGGTCATGGTCGGTCATTTCGCCTCGCCCTCCAGGGTGGACAGGTCGCCCTCCGGCAGGCCCAACTCCCGCGCCTTCAGCAGCCTGCGCATGATCTTGCCGCTGCGGGTCTTGGGCAGGTCCCGGCGGAAGGCGATGTCCTTCGGCGCCACGGCGGCGCCCAGCCGCTTGCGCGCGTGGCCCAGCAGCTCCCGCCGCAGGGCCTCACCCTCGACGAAGCCGGCGCGCAGCGCGACGAAAGCCTTCACGGTCTCGCCGGCGACCGGGTCCGGCAGGCCGATGACCGCCGCTTCCGCCACCGCCGGGTGCTCCATGAGCACGCTCTCGACCTCGAAGGGGCCGATCAGGTGGCCGGAGCTCTTGATCACGTCGTCGGCGCGCCCGACGAACCAGTAGTAGCCGTCGGAGTCCCGCATCGCGAGGTCGCCGGTCAGGTACCAGCCGCCGGCGAAGCATTTCCGGAAACGCTCCTCCTCGTGCAGGTAGGCCCGCATGATCGACGGCCAGCCGGGCCGCAGGGCGAGCTCGCCCATGGCCATGGGCTCGGTCACTTCCACAGGGACGCCGTCGGCGCCGCGTTCCACGATCCCGGCGATGACCCCCGGCAGGGGACGGCCCATGGACCCGGGCTTCACGTCCATGGCGGCGAAGTTGGCGATCATGATGCCGCCGGTCTCGGTCTGCCACCAGTTGTCGTGGAAGGGCCTGCCGAACGCCTCGACACCCCAGACGACGGCCTCGGGATTGAGGGGCTCGCCCACGCTCGCCATGAAGCGAAGCGCCGACAGGTCGAAGCGGTGGGGCAGGTCGGCGCCTGCCTTCATCAGCATCCTGATGGCGGTGGGCGCCGTGTACCAGACGGCGACCTTCTGATCCTGCAGGATGTGGAGCCAGCGCTCGGCGTCGAACTCCGCCTCGTCGACGATCAGGGTCGCGCCGTTGGTCAAGGGCGAGATGATCCCATAGGAGGTCCCGGTCACCCAGCCGGGATCGGCGGTGCACCAGTAGATGTCGCCAGGGCGCAGATCGAGCGCCGTGCGGCCCGTCACGTGGTGGGCGACGACCGCTTCATGCACGTGCACGGCCCCCTTCGGCCGCCCCGTGGTTCCGCTGGTGAAGTGCAGCAGGGCCATGTCGTTCGGCGCGGTGGGCACGGTGGCGAAGTCCGGACTGGCCGCGACCATGGCGGGTTCCAGCGCGACCGCGCCGGCCGGCGCTTCCGCCGCGCATCCGGTCAGCAGCACATGCTGCAGGCTGGCGATCTCTCCACGCCAGGATTCCACCTTGCGGCGGTACAGGGCTTCCGACGTGACCAGGACGCACGCCTCGCCGATCTCCATCCTGGCGCGGACCGGCTCCGGGCCGAACGCCGAGAACATCGGGCAGAAGACGGCGCCCGCCTTCAGGGTCCCAAGGGCCGCGAAATAGAGTTCGGGCGTTCGCCCGAGCAGGCCGTAGACGCGATCGCCCTTCTTCACGCCCAATGCGCGCAGCACGTTGGCGAACCGGTTGGCCTCGGCAGTGAGCTCCGCATAGGTGAAGTCCCGGACCTGGCCGCCCCGGCCCAGCCAGCGCAAGGCCAGCCGACCGCCGGCGCCGGCGGCGACGTGGCGGTCCAGCGCCTCGTGCGCGATGTTCAGGCCGCCGTCCGGAAGCCCGGCGAGCTCGGCGCGGGCGGCCGTCCAGGAAAAGGTCGCGATTTCCGTATCGTAGTCGTGCAGGTTCGCGTGGGCGCGATCGTCCTCGGATTTTCGGATCGTCTCCCAGGGCATCCCTATGACCCTGTCGTGCCGCTATCGCCGGTCGGATCGACCGCGCCTGCGGGCAGGGTCACGCGGTTGATGACCTCGCGGACTCCGGGCAGGGCCCAGGCCAGGCGTTCCAGGGCGTCGCGATCGAACCAGCCCTCGGCCTCGCCGGCGAGGGAGACCACGCCGTCGGTCTCCGCGACCTTCAGGCCCCGTATCGTCGCGCCTTCCCAGGCGAGCATCTTGCCCAGGCGCTCGCCGACGTCGCCGCCGGGCAGGGCGACATGGAGCTGGCTCTGGATATCCGACACCTCGGCCAGTCCCAGAAGCTCCTGCTCCAGGACCGTGCGCAGCTGATGGTCCGGGACCTCGCCGCTCAAGGTCACCACGGCGTCGCGCACCACCAGACGGAGCGAGCCCCTGGACACCTTCTCGAAGCCGTCCAGGAGATCGGCCGCCGCCCTGGCGATCGCGACGTCCCGGTCCTGGACGTCGTCGAATTCGAGCTTGTCGACGACGGCGCGAACACCGGCCACTCTGCTGGCCGCGGAGTCGATGCGAAGGCGGTCGATCGGCGCGCCGATCCGGCCCGTCAGCGTGACCACGCCGTCCAGGACCGCCACCGCCACCGGGGCTCCGTCCACCAGCCGATCGAGTTCCGCCAGGACTGCGTCGCGAAGGGATTTGTCGTTCATGTCAGACCCGCACCACCTGCAACCTTCGCAAGAATGGCTTCATGCCGTCAGGCGGACATTGCGTTTGATCAACCGGCGGTTCCACCGATCGTGTTAGTCGCGAGCGTGGATCAATCGTCGGACATCGACCGGTCGCCGACCCTGGCGGAGAAGGTGGCGTTTCTCAGCGCTCCCGGCGTCTATCCGGGCGCCGCCGACCCCGTGCGACGGCACGAGACCCACATGTCGTGGCTCTTCTTCACCGACGGCGCCGTCTACAAGCTCAAGAAGCCGGTCCGGTTCGACTATCTCGACTTCTCCACCCTGCATCGCCGCGAGCGGGCCTGCCGAGCCGAGTACGCGCTGAACCAGACCCTGGCGCCGCAGATCTACAAGGCCGTGGTCCCGCTGGTGCGGACGCCGACCGGGCTGGCGATCGGCGGCCCCGGCGAGGTGGTGGACTGGCTCGTCGTCATGCGTCGGCTCGACGAGAGCCAGACCCTGGAGTCGCGCCTGCTGGGCGCGGGCGTGACCCATCCGGAACTGGACATGCTGGCGGTCACCCTGGCCCGCTTCTATCGGCGGGCCCGTCGGGTCCATCGCTCGGCGCCCGAGCACCTGCGTGACTGGAGGCGCGCGATCGACATCAACAGCAGGGTGCTGCTCAACCCCGCGCTGGGCCTTCCGGCCGGCAAGGTCCGCGCCGTGCTGGCGGTGCAGCGCCGGTTCGTGAGGTTCAGGGCGTCGCTGCTGGCCCAAAGGGCGCGGGACGGCCACATCGTCGACGCCCACGGCGACCTGCGGCCTGAGCACGTCTGGATGAGCCGACCGATCAAGGTCATCGACCGCCTGGAGTTCAGCGCCAAGCTGCGTGCGGTCGACCCTCTGGACGAGATCGCCTTCCTCGACCTGGAGACCGAGCGGTATGGGGCTCCGGCCGTCGGCGCCCGCATCCGGCGAAGGGTGGCTCCCGCCCTATGCGACCGGTCTGCGCCGGAGCTCTACCTGTTCTACAGGTCCTCTCGGGCCATGATGCGGGCCAGGCTGGCGATCGCCCATCTCCTGGACAAGCATCCGCGCACGCCCGAGAAGTGGCCCCGCCAGGCCCGCGTCTACCTGCGGATCGCCGCCGCCGATGCGCGGCGCCTGGACGTCCTGCTCAGAAGACCGCCAGGTCGGTGAGGCTGTCGCCCGTCGCAAGACGGCGGATGGCTTCGGCGATCAGCGGAGCCGCGGGGATCACCTCCAGCTTGCCGAGGACCGGGCCGGCGGCCAGCCGGAACGGCGGAACCGCGTCGATGATCACGATCCGCTCGATGGCGTCGTCCACGAGCGCCTCGGCCGCGCCGGTCATGAACAGCCCGTGGGTCGCCAGGGCGATGACGCGGCGAGCGCCCGCCCGCCGGGCCGCGCGCGCGGCGCGCACCAGGGTTCCGCCTGTGCTGATGAGATCGTCGATCACCAGCACGGTCGCGCCCGCCACGTCGCCGACCAGCAGGTCGCCGGTGACCACTCCGGCGCTGCGATGCTTGTCCGCGAAGGCCTTGCCCACGGGGCGACCGATCGCGGCTTCCAGGTTCTCGCGGAACAGCTCCGCCCGTTTGACGCCCCCCGGATCGGGCGAAAGCACGCACAAGGGCTCCTCGGCGAAGCGGCGGGCGTAGTCCACGAACAGGGGGGTGGCGCTCAAGGTGACCGCGCGGCCGCGGAAGGCGTTCTCGAAGGCGGCCGGATTGTGGATCTCCAGGCTCACCAGCGCATCGGTTCCCATCGCCTCGAACAGGGTGGCGACGTAGCGCATGGTGACCGGGTCGAACGGCTTGGTGCGCCGGTCCTTCCGCGCGTAGCAGAGATAGGGCGCGACCGCGGTGACCCGCGCGGCTCCGGCGTCCTTCAGGGCCGCGATGAAGAACAGCATCCGGCAGAGCTTGTCGTTGGCGCTGTCCGTCGGCCCGCCATGGAGACTGTGGATCACGTAGCAGTCGGCGCCGCCGACCCCCTCCAGCGGGCGCGCCTTGTGTTCGCCGTCCTCGAAGTCGCGTTCCTCGTGCCGGGTCAGGGGATGCTGCAGGGCGCGCGCCACGGCCTCGCCCAGTTCGGCCGAGGCGTTGAGGGCGAACAGCCGGACGTCGCCGGGAAGGCCTTCGACCAGGCCACTGGCGGGGGGAGCCCACAGGGATGGAGGATGCGTCATGGCCGGGTCGGATTCCTGTCGGCCCGGGAGGCCGCTGTGAGGTGCTCGCCGAACCAGGCGCCGGCCAGGCGCATGACCTGCTCCAGCGCGCCGGGCTCTTCGAACAGGTGGGTCGCCCCGGCGACGATCTCCAGCCTCGCGGGGCCGGCCAGCCGAAGCAGGGCGCCGTGGTTGAGGGAAAGAACCGGCTCGTCGTCCCCGCCGACGATGAGCAGGGTCGGCGCCTGCACCTGCCCGAGCGCCGCCCCGGCCAGGTCGGGTCGCCCGCCCCGGGACACGACGGCGGCGACGGAGTCCCGCCGCGCCGCGGCCGCCTTGAGCGCGGCGGCTGCGCCCGTGCTGGCGCCGAACAGGCCGATCGGCAGATCGGCGAGCGTGGCCTGGGCCGTCACCCAGTCGATCGCGGAGATCAGGCGCTGAGCCAAAAGGTCGATGTCGAAGACGTTTTCCCGCGCCCGCGCCTCGTCCTCGGTCAGCAGGTCGAACAGCAGGGTCGCGATGCCCTGGTTCGTCAGAGCCTCGGCGACGAGCTGGTTGCGGGGGCTGAACCGGCTCGAGCCGCTGCCATGGGCGAAGATCACGATACCCGTCGGGTCGGCGGGGGACCGCAGGTCCCCGGCCAGCCCCAGGGGCGGGATCAGCACCGGGAGGTTGGAAGGGTGTGTCGGCATGGTCCTGTCTCGCCCGCGGCCTTCCTGGCCATGGAACCCTGGACCGCCCCGCCAGGGAATCCTTGAGCCTGATCAAGGACCGCGGGTCCGAGCGGCGTTTTATCGACGGGCCGAACGCCCAGAGGAGGCCGCCGTGCCGATCACCGAAGCACTTGCCCATGATGAGGCGTCCGCCAGGGTGCGGGCCGCGGCGCGGCCTTTGCCGGCCATCGACGACGCGGCGTTCGGCGCCGCCTTCGACGGTTTCGGCGACGCCCGGGTCGTCCTGCTGGGGGAGGGGACCCACGGCACCTCGGAGTTCTACCGGGCGCGGGCGGCGATCACGAAGCGCCTGATCGACCGGCACGGCTTCCGCATCGTGGCGCTGGAGGCCGATTGGCCGGACGTCGCCGATCTCGACCGGTTCGTGCGCAATCGCGGGGTTTGGGGCCAGCACGACAGCTTCACCAGGTTTCCGCGCTGGATGTGGCGCAACGCCGAATTCCTGAGGTTCGTGCACGACCTGCGCGAATGGAACCTCCCGCGAGACACCGAGGACCGGGCCGAGCTGCGGGGGCTCGACGTCTACAGCCTGTCGCAATCGGCGTCCGAGGTGGTGACCTATCTCAATCGCGTCGATCCGATCGGCGCGGCCGAGGCGCGGCGGCGGTACGGCTGCCTGACGCCGTTCTTCGAGGAGCCGGCCCGGTACGGCGCCGCCGCCCGGCTGGGCGTCGCCGACTGCGAGGACGAGGTCGTCGCCCAGCTGACCTCCATGGTCCAGCGACGCTTCTCCTACGAGGCGCTGGACGGCCAGGACTATCTGGACGCCGAGCAGAACGCCCGGGTGGTGACCGCGGCCGAGACCTATTACCGGGCCATGTACCGCAGCTCCGTGGAGAGCTGGAACCGCCGCGACGGGCACATGTTCGCGACCCTGCTTCGGCTGCTGGAATCCCGGGGGCCGCAGGCCAAGGCCGTGGTCTGGGCCCACAATTCGCACATCGGCGACGCCTCGGCGACGGCGATGGGCGAGGCCGGCGAGTTCAACATCGGCCAGCTCTGCCGCGAGGCGTTCGGACGCAAGTGCGTCTCCATCGGCTTCGGCACGGACCGGGGCTCGGTCATGGCCGCCGATGACTGGGGCGCAGAGCCGCGGGTCCAGACGGTGCTGCCGAGCCGCACCGAGAGCTGGGAGCATGTCTTCCTGCGCTCGGCGCCGCCGCGGTCGCTGACCAGCTGGCGCGACGACCCGGACCTGGCCGAGGCGCTTTCGCGGGCGAGGCTCGAGCGCGCCATCGGCGTGATCTATCGGCCGATGACCGAGGTCCAGAGCCACTATTTCCATGCCCGCCTGTCCCGGCAGTTCGACGCCTTCGCATGGTTCGAGGAGACCACGGCCGTGGATCCGCTGGTCGGCGCCCCGCCGGAGGGCGCGCCCGACATCTATCCGTTCGGCGTCTGAGCCCGGATTTCCCCAAAAAAAGAGGCCGCCGATCCGAGGACCGGCGGCCAGTTCACTGGAGAAGGTGAGGCGTTCAGGCGGTGGGCGCGACCCGCGTGCGGCGACCGCCGCGCAAGGTCAGGCCGATGGCGCCGAAGCCCAGGATCATCATCGCCCAGGTGGCCGGTTCCGGCACGGCGCTGAGGGAGATCTTATCGAGGAAGGCGGTCTCGTCGCGCTGGACGAGGCCGTGATAGGTGAGGGTGTGGCTGGAGCCCGCCGAGAGCCCGTTGATCACCAGGCTTTGCTGGGCGAAGGCCTGGCCGCTGGTGGTGCTGTAGGTTCCCACCTGGGCGCCGTCGAGCAGCACCTCGTAGGTCTGGTCGCCATTGTAGCCGCCGAAATAGGGCCGCCCCGCGTTCAGCCAGGACAGCAGAAGCGAACTGGCCGTGGCGGTGAAGCTCTGGGACAGGCTGCTGCTCGCCTGCAGGGCCGCGAACTGGGCGCCCTCCTGGCCGGCGGGAGGCGTTGCGCCGTACCAGGCGCTGGCGCCCTGGGCGTTCACCAGGGCCGCGCCGTCGTAGGTCCAGGAGCCCAGCACGCCGGCGGGATAGGTGTAGTTTCCGCTGCCGAGGTTCGGGGTCTCGAAGCCGCCGTCGGCGATCAGGTTGGCTCCGGCCCGCGCGCCGGTCGCCGCCAGCATCGCCGCCATCACCACAACTGTCCCGAAATGACGCATCGCCGTGCTCCAAAACCCGTCTCGGGGAGTCTCCTGCAATCCGCGGGCCGCCGATGGTTCGGCTTGGCGGGCCGCGCGGGCTGTGGTCCCCTGGCGAAAAGCCGTCGCGGGAGGACGCCATGAAGTTCGAGGAATATCGGCGCCACGACGCCGTGGGCCTGGCAGGCCTGGTCGCCAAGGGCGAGGTCAGCGCAGGCGAGCTGCTGGAGACGGCGGTCACCCGGATGGCCGAGGTCAATCCCAAGGTCAACGCCGTCACCCTCGACCTGGCGGAGCGGGCGAGGAAGGCCGCCGCCGCCGGACTCCCGCAGGGGCCCCTGGCCGGGGTGCCCTATCTGCTCAAGGACCTGGGCGCGATGGTGGAAGGCGTGGTCACCAGCGGCGGCTCCATGATGCTGAAGGACGCGGTGGCGCCGGCCGACAGCGCCCTGGTCAGGGCCTACAAGGGCGCGGGCCTGAACATCTTCGGCAAGACCAACACCCCTGAGTTCGGCCTGATGCCGGTGACCGAGCCGACCTATCTGGGCCCATGCCGCAATCCCTGGGACCTGAACCGCACCTCCGGCGGATCGTCGGGCGGCGCGGCTTCGGCCGTGGCGGCAGGCATCGTGCCGGCCGCCCACGCCAGCGACGGCGGCGGCTCGATCCGCATCCCGGCGGCGGCCTGCGGCCTGTTCGGCCTGAAGCCCTCGCGGGGACGGGTCTCGTTCGCGCCGGCGGGCGAAGGCTGGGCCGGCGCCTCGGCCATGCACGCCGTGACGCGCTCGGTGCGGGATTCGGCCGTCCTGCTGGACATCGCCTGCCAGCCGCAGGCGGGCGATCCCTATTATCTGAGCCCGCCGGAGACGCCCTATGCGCAGGAGGTCGGCCGTGCGCCGAAGCGCCTGCGGGTCGGCTTCACCACCGCCGGCATGGCCGCGCCGATCACCGATCCCGACGTCATCGCCGGCGTGCAGGACGTGGCGCGGCTCTGCGAGAGCCTGGGCCACGCCGTGGAGGAGGTGACCATTCCCGGGGACTTCGCCGCCATGGCCATGGGCGCCGGAAACGCCATCGCCGCCTCGGTGGTGGCCAATATCGAGGGCGAGGCCGCGCGGCGCGGCAAAGCCATCGAGGAGCACGAGATCGAGCCGCTCACCTGGGCCATGTATCGGCGCGGGCAGGGAGTTTCGGGCGGAGACTATGTGCGGGGCCTGGCGGCGATCCACGCCTACGGCCGCGCCGTGGCGGCCCTGTTCCAGGACTATGACGTGCTGCTGCTGGCCACCCTGGGCGGCCCGGCGATCCCGGTCGGCTCGCTGATCGAGGACGGGCGGTTCAACAACGAACGGCTGCTCCGCTTCATGCCCAACACCCAGGCGTTCAACAACACCGGGCAGCCCTGCATGAGCATGCCCCTGGCCTGGAGCGCCGAAGGCCTGCCGCTGGGCATCCAGTTCGTGGGGCGGATGGCGGACGAGGCCACCCTGTTCCGGCTGGCGGCCCAGATCGAGCAGGCCAGGCCCTGGTTCGACAAGGTGGCGCCGCTCTAGGGGTTCGCCCGCCGGCGCTGCTGCACGAGATAGGCGCCGATCACCCCTGTGGCGACCAGGCCGATCAGCAGGGTGGAGACGGCGTTGATCTCTGGACTGACGCCCAGGCGGACCTGGCTGTAGATGCGCATGGGCAGGGTGGTGGAGCCCGGGCCCGAGGTGAAGCTGGCGATCACCAGGTCGTCGAGGCTGAGGGTGAAGGCCAGCATCCAGGCCGCCGCCACGGCGGGCGCGATATTGGGCAGGGTTACCTCCAGAAAGGCCTGGACCGGGGTGCGGCCGAGGTCGCGGGCGGCCTCCTCGAGGCTGCGGTCGAAGCCGATCAGCCGGGCCTGGATGACCACGGCGGCGTAGCAGAGGGTCATGGTCGCGTGGCTGACCGTGACGGTCCAGACCCCGCGCGGCAGGCCGAAGGCGACGAACAGCAGCAGCAGCGACAGGCCCAGGATCACCTCGGGCATGACCAGCGGCGCGTAGATCATGCCGGAGAAGACCAGGCGCCCCCGGAAGCGTCCGGCGCGGGTCAGCGCCACGGCGGCCAGGGTTCCCAGCACGGTGGCCAGGGTGGCCGAGACGACGCCGACCCGAAGGGTCACCCCGATGGCGTCCAGCATTTGCTGGTCCTGCAGCAGCGCCGCGTACCATCGCGTGGAGAAGCCGCCCCAGACGGTCACAAGCCGGCTGGCGTTGAAGGAGTAGACCACCAGCAGCACGATGGGCAGGTAGAGGAAGGCCAGGCCCAGGATCACCGAGGCCAGGTTGAAGGCCGACGGGCCGCGCCTCATCGGTCGGCCTCCAGCAGCTTCATCTGCTGGCGCTGGTAGATGGCGATGGGGACGATCAGGGTGGCCAGCAGGACGATGGCCACGGCGGACGCGGCCGGCCAGTCGCGGTTGGCGAAGAACTCCGTCCAGATGGTCTTGCCCAGCATCAGCGTGCCGGACCCCCCCAGCAGGTCGGGGATCACGAACTCTCCGATCATCGGGATCAGGCAGAGCAGGGCGCCGGCCGCCACGCCCGGCAGGGACAGGGGAAAGGTCACCCGCCAGAAGGCCTGGCGCGGGGTGCATCCGAGGTCGGCGGCGGCCTCCAGCAGGCTCTCGTCCTGGCGTTCGAGGACGGCGTAGAGCGGCAGCACCATGAACGGCAGATAGGCGTAGACCAGGCCGATATAGACGGCGACATCGGTGTCCATGAGGGCCAGCGGCGGCAGGCCCAGAAGGCCCAGCGCCTGGTTCAGCAGGCCGCCGGGCTTGAGGATCGCGATCCAGGCGTAGATGCGGATCAGGAAGCTGGTCCAGAACGGCAGGATCACCGCCATCAGCAGGGCCTGGCGGAGGCGGGGCGGGCAGCGGGACATCCCGTAGGCGATGGGATAGCCGATCATCAGCAGGATCGCCGTGGCGATCCCCGCGAACTTCAGGCTGGACAGGTACGCCGCCACATAGAGGCGGTCGGTGACCAGCCGCCCATAGGTCTGGAGGTCGAGCCCCCGGGCGAAATCCCCGAGCCCCTGAAGGCCCTTGGACCAGTCCAGCCTTGGCGCGTAGGGCGGCATGGCCAGGGCGGTGTCCGACAGCGAGAGCTTGGCCACCAGCAGGAAGGGGAAGGCGAAGAACACCGCCAGCCACAGGAACGGGGCGAGCGCGGCCAGGCCTCGGCGCGGGGGCCGGGCGCTCACGAGGTCAGCACCACGGCGGCGTCGGGCGCGAAGCTCAGCCAGACGGGATCGTCGGCGCCGATCGGCCGCTCCACCAGCCGCGAGGCGTTGGCGCGGGCGGCGCGGACGGTGCGGCCGCCCTCGATCTCCACCAGATAGGTGGTCCAGTCGCCGAGATATCCGAAGTCGGCGATCTTGCCGGCCATCCTGTTGGGGCCCGGCGGCGGGGGATCGAGATGCAGGACGATCTTCTCGGGCCGAACGGCCAGCCACGCCCTGGTTCCGACGCCGAGCGCCTCGTCCTGCAGGGCCTCGAACCCGGCCGGGCAGTCCGGTGACGCAAAGCGCACGCTGGCCCCGTCGGAGCCGGCGACCTGTCCCTCGAACAGGTTCACGTCGCCGATGAAGTCGGCCACATAGCGGCAGTTGGGCGCCTCGTAGACCTCGGCCGGACGGCCGATCTGGACGATCTCTCCAGCGCGCATCACCGCGATCCGGTCGGCGGTGACCATGGCCTCCTCCTGGTCGTGGGTCACGATCAGGAAGGTCATGCCCAGGCGCTGCTGCAGGGCGATGAGTTCGAACTGGGTCTCCTCGCGCAGCTTCTTGTCCAGGGCGGCCAGGGGCTCGTCGAGCAGCAGCATCCGGGGGCGGGGGGCGATGGCGCGGGCCAGGGCCACCCGCTGCCGCTGGCCGCCGGAAAGCTGGTCGGGCTTGCGCCGGGCCAGCCCCTCCAGCCGCACCATCGCCAGCATCTCGACCACGCGGTCGGCGATCTCGGCCTTCGGTAGCCCCTTGAGCCCGAAGGCGATGTTCTGCTCCACGCTCAGATGCGGGAACAGGGCGTAGGACTGGAACATCATGTTGACCGGCCGCTGATGCGGCGGCCGGCCGGACAGGTCCTCCCCGGCCAGGGTGACGCGCCCGGCGTCCGGGGTCTCGAACCCGGCCAGCAGGCGCATCAGCGTGGTCTTGCCGCAGCCGGACGGACCCAGCAGGGCGAAAAACTCGCGCTCATAGATGTCGAGCGAGACGCCATTGACCGCGGTCTCGGCGCCGAAGCGCTTGGTCACCGCCTCGAAGCGGACCAGCGGCCGGGCGGCCGGATCGGCCCAGGGCGCGAAACTGGAACGGACCGCGCCGACATTCAGGCGCGCCCGCCCCGTCATTGACCGGTCTGGACGTGCGTCCACTGCCGGTTGACCTCCCGCAGCAGGCCCTGGTCCTTGGTGGTGGTGACGAACAGCCGGTCGAACACCTCGGGCGGCGGATAGACGTTGGGATTGTCCCGCACCTCCGGCGCCACCAGCCGGGTCGCCGCCTGGTTGGCGTTGGCGTACTGGGTGAAGTTCGACGCCCTGGCGATCACCTCCGGGCGCAGCATGTAGTCGAGGAACCTGTAGGCCGCGTCAGGGTTGGGGGCGTCCTTGGGGATGGCGAACACGTCGAACCAGACCTGGCTGCCTTCCTTGGGGATGGCGTAGGCCACCTTCACCTTGCCGCCGGCCTCTTCGGCGCGCGACCTGGCCTGCAGCACGTCGCCGGAATAGCCGATGGCCAGGCAGATATCGCCGTTGGCGAGCGCGTTGATGTACTCCGAGGAGTGGAACTTGCGCACGAAGGGCCGGGCCTTGACCATCATGTCGGTGGCCGCCTGGTAGTCGGCCAGGTTCGTCGAGTTGGGGTTCCTGCCCTGGTAGTTCATCGCCACGGCGTACATGTCTTCCGAGGCGTCCAGCCAATAGACCCCGCAGTCCTTCAGCTTGGCGAGCACCTTGGGATCGAAGGCGATGGCCCAGCTGTCGATCTTCATTCCGGGCAGGCGCCTGGCCAAGGCCTCGGGATTGTAGCCGATGCCGATGGTGCCCCACATGTAGGGGACGGTGTGCTTCTCGCCCGGATCGAACGGCTCCATGTGGGCCATGATCTGCGGCCACAGGTTGCCCAGGCCGGTGAGCCTGGACTTGTCCAGGGGCTGGATGGCGCCGGCGGCCACGTAGCGCGGGACGTTGTGGTTGGACGGGACGACCAGGTCGTAGCCGGTCTGGCCCTGCAGGACCTTGGTCTCCAGCACCTCGTTGGAATCGAAGGTGTCGTAGACCACCTTGATCCCGGTCTCCGCCGTGAAGTCGGTGAGGAGCTTGGGATCGATATAGTCCGACCAGTTGTAGAGGTGCAGTTCCCCGCCCTTGGCCGCCGGCTTCTGCCCGCAGGCCGTGAGCGCGAGGGTCGCCAGCGCCGCGACGGCCAGCCGCCCAGTCCATCCCGCCATGTGCCCATCCCCCAATTGCGATAGCGCAGGTTATAGAACCGGCGATTGCGTCGTTAAGCTGGAATCGACCTCATGGCCGCCGTTGCGCCGATACTTTTGCTCATCGCCTCGAACGTGTTCATGACCTTCGCCTGGTATGGTCACCTGAAGGTCGAGCACCGGCCGCTCTGGCTGCTGGTGGTGGTGAGCTGGGGGATCGCGTTCTTCGAGTACTGCCTGGCGGTGCCGGCCAACAGGATCGGCCGCGCGGTCTATGAGCCGGCCGAGCTCAAGGCGATGCAGGAAGTTATCACCCTGGCGGTTTTCGCCGTGTTCTCGGTGGCCTATCTGGGGGAGAAGGTCACCCTGAACCATGCGGTCGGATTCGGTCTCATCGCGCTGGGCGCCTTCTTCGTGTTCAAGGGACCGCTCTAAATGAAGGCGCAGATCGACCCGTTCCACGCCATCGGCATCTCGACCCTGGCCCACCGGCTGAAGGCCGAGGGGCGTTCGATCATCCATATGGAGTTCGGGCAGCCCTCCACCGGCGCGCCCGCCGCGGCCCTGGCCAAGGCGCACGAGATGCTGGACGCCGACCGCGGCGGCTATTGGGAGAGCCCGGCCCTGCGGGCCCGCATCGCGCGACACTACCTGGAGACCTATGGCGTCACGATCGCGCCCGAGCAGGTGATCATCACCTGCGGCGCATCGCCGGCCCTGGTGCTGGCCCTGGCCTCGACCTTCAGCCCCGGCGACAGGGTGGCCACGGCGAGGCCCGGCTATGTGGCCTACCGCAACACCTTGAAGGCCCTGCACCTGGTCCCGGTGGAGATCGCCTGCGGCGCGGAGAGCCGCTTCCAGATGACGGCGGCGCACCTGGAGGCGCTGGATCCGCCCCCCGCCGGGGTGATCCTGGCCAGCCCCGCCAATCCCACGGGCACGATCATCGAGGCGGATGAACTGGAGAAGATCGCCCGGATCTGCAAGGCCCGCGGCATCCGCATCGTCTCCGACGAGATCTACCACGGGCTCAGCTATGTGGGCCCGGCCCGGTCGATGCTGGAGTTCGCCCCCGACGCCCTGGTGGTGAACAGTTTCTCCAAGTATTTCAGTATGGTGGGCTGGCGTCTTGGCTGGCTCCTGGCGCC